>JAYRLF010000081.1:0-12766 GCA_041905385.1 Allosphingosinicella sp. | reverse complement strand
CGATCAGCCGCGCCTCGCGGCGCCGCGCCCGGGCCTCGCGCCGCGTGATCGAACCCCGCTCGCGGGCGCGCTCGATCTGGCGACGCGCGTCGCGCAGCTCGCGCCCCAAACCCGGCGCGGGCATGCGGCCATCATCGAAGAAGAGATTGCGCGGCGCCGCCGGGCCGTGATTGGGCCGGCCCGCAATCTGCGCGGATGACGGCGCGGCCAGGCTCAACAATGCTGCGAACAGGGCAAGTCGGCGCATCGCGTGGCTCCGTTCGAGGATCGGCCGCATCAGCTTCGACCGGTGGTGATGAACGGCGGCCGAACCGCTTTCTCTACCAAGGAGGTCGAAAATACGGCCAGCTGCCCCACCGGCGCGCCGTGCGGATGGCGCGGCAGTCTCGTTTCGGTCCAATGCTCGTTTATGCTCGCACCATCCGAGGGAGGTCCGATGAGTCGCTCCTTGAACACATGGCTCGACGGCAGCCGCCGCCATCTCGCCGCGGCGGGCGAGTCCTATTGGCGCCATCTGCGCTTTGCGGCCAAGGTCGGCGCGCTGATGCTGCTCGGCGGCTTGGCCGCCCTGGTTCATGCGATCGTTCCCGGGCTCTTCCCGAACCATGCCAGCCGCACCCTGGCGGCGCTCGAGGAGGGTCTGGCGAACCGCTCGACCAGCGAAGCCGAGGCTGTGATCGGCGAGGATGCGCTCGGCCTGCTGACCCTGCTCATCCTGTCGCTGCTCGCGGCGATCGTACCCTGGGCGGCGACGATCGACGCGCCGATCGCCGCGAGCCTGTCCCTTCTCGCCGTCGGCTTCCCGCTGGCGGCGCTACGGGCATCGGTGGACGAGGCCGAAACGCGCGATCCGGTCGATCTGCTGCTCTGGCCGGCCGCGCCAGCCGATGAGCATGTCGTCATCGTCGGCGGCGGCTTTTCCGGAACGATGCTGGCCGTACGACTCGCGCGGCTCGGCGACAGGAAGGTGACCCTGGTCGAACGGTCGGTTCCGGCTGGGCGGGGCGTTGCTTATGCGACCAGCCATCCGGCCCACCTCCTCAACGTCCGCGCGGCCAAGATGAGCGCTTTCGCGGAAGACCCGGATCATTTCGCCCGCTGGCTGGCGGAGCGGGAATTGGGCGCAGGCCAGGATTTCGCCGCGCGCCGCGATTATGGCGACTATCTGCAGTCGCTCTTGCGCGAAGCGGTGGCCACCAGCGCCGGCGGCCTCAAGGTCGTGCGCGGCGACGTCCACGACGTCCGGATCGATTCCGGTCTGGCGCATGTACAGCTCAGCGACGGCCGGGCGCTGACGGCGGGACGTGTGGTGCTGGCGGTCGGAAACCTGCCGCCGCGCGGGCTCGCCCAACTCGACGCGGCGCGGCTCTCCGCCGAGGTCTATCGTGGCGATCCGTGGAGCGGCCCGATCGAGCCGCCGGGCGATGACGGGCAAGTGCTGCTGGTCGGCACCGGCCTCACCATGATCGACGTCGCCGTTCAGCTCGCCGACAGCGGCTTTGCCGGGCGGATCGTCGCCGTGTCGCGGCGCGGGCTGGTGCCGCTGGTCCATGGCCCGGCGCCGGCCGCCGAGATCGTACCACCGGCGGCCGGCCAGGAATTGTCGCACATGCTGCGTCAGGTCCGCCGCGCCGCCGAGACTCATGGCTGGCGCTGCGCGATCGACGCCCTGCGGCCGCATACGGCGCAGCTCTGGCGCGGCGCGAGCGGGGCGCAGAGGGCGCGCTTCCTGCGCCATCTTCGGCCCTGGTGGGACATGCACCGCCACCGGATCGCCCCGGCGGTGGCCGACCGGCTCGCCGGCCTGCTCGCCGGCGGCCGGCTCGAGATCGTTCCCGGCCGGATCGTCGGGGTCGAGCCGGCGGCGGCGGGCGCGCGCGTGAAGGTCCAGCTTCGCGGCACCCATTATCGGCGCGTCGTCGACGCGGCCCGGATCATCAATTGTACCGGCGCCGATGCCGATCTCGACGGCACTGCCGATCCGCTGCTGGCGCGGCTGATCGACCGGGGGCACGTCAGGCCGGATCCGCACCGGCTCGGCATCGACATCGATGACCGCGGCGCCGCGATCGGCAGAGACGGGGCGCCGTCCGCGGTCCTGCACGTCGTCGGACCGCTGGCGCGCGGCCGTGATTGGGAGATGACCGCGGTGCCAGAGCTGCGCGTCCAGGTAGAGGCGCTGGCATGCCAACTGAGTGCGCCGGCCGCCGTGGCGACGGTGTTCGGCTAGGTCTGCCCGACCGGGCGCCGTCATTCACTTAGGAGAACGTTCCGATTCCACCCCGCGCGTGATATGTCTCGATCACTGTCCGACAGGCCAACGAGCCGAGGGGGGAAGCGCCATGCACGGAGACAGCCCAGAGAGCAAAATCGTCCGCGTCGCGTCCGCAAGCCGGGCGGCGCTCGCGGAGCCCAATTTCATCATCAAGAAGGACGGCGTCTTCTACGTCGCCGTCGCGGTGCTGGCCTATGACGAACGGGAGGCGAAGACCTCAGCGCAAAAGCGCGGCGTCGACCTGATCCGCGGCCTGTTCGAGAAGGGCGAGGAGAATGAGATACCCTGCGTCGAGATGAGCTTTGCTTCGGCCGAGCGCGGGGTCCAGACCGATCCCCCGGGCGACGAGGACTGAGAGGGCGATTCCGTCGCCGGTAGCGGAATTGCTCGGCCCGATCGATCCGATGCGATCGGTCGCGGCCGCAGATCTGCTGCCCGCCGCCCGCGCTGCGGCAAGTCGGGCCGGCGTCACCCGTCTGGCCGATATCACCAGACTCGATCATCTCGGCCTGCCGGTCTGGCAGGCGATCCGGCCGATGAGCCGCGCGCTGTCGGTGCATCAGGGGAAAGGCGCGACCGCCGATGACGCGCGGCTCGGCGCCTTGCTGGAGGCGGTCGAAAGCGACGCCGCCGAGCGGTTCGACGAAGACGGTCCGACCTGCCCTTATTCGGCACTGCCCGCGCAGGGCCAGGCGCCGCGCTTCGACGATTTCGCCGCGGATCGCGGCCGACCGCCGGATCCGACGGAGGCCGTGCGCTGGACCGAGGCGCAACGGATCGGCGGCGGCTCGCTCTTCCTACCGTTCGACCTGGTGTCGCTCGATCTCACGCGCGCCGTGCCGTCGCGCTTCGGGCGGACGAGCAATGGCGTTGCAACCGGCGCGACCCGCGACGAGGCGATCCTCGCCGCCCTGCATGAGTTGATCGAGCGCGACGCGCTGGCCGAGTGGAAGGCAAGCAGCGGGCCGATCGATCGCATGGCCGATGCCGTCGACGGTGCCGGCATCGCCCTCGACTGGTTCGAAGGCTGGCGCGAGCGGTTCGACGCGGCGCGCATCCATCTGGCCATCCATCATCTGCCGACCGTCACCGGCAGCCCGATGTTCGTGTGCGCGCTGAGCGACCTCGGCAAGGACGGCGATATCTACCAGGCCACGGTCGGCTTCGGCTGCCACGCCGATCCCGAGCTGGCGCTGTTTCGGGCGATGTCCGAAGCGCTGCAGGCGCGCCTGACCATGATCGCCGGCGCCCGCGACGATCTCGAGCATGCACTTTATGAGCGGCCGGGCAGCGCGCCCAGCCTGGCTTATGCGCTGCCGCTTCCGCCGGGCCGAACGGGCAAGGAATTTGCGGCGATCGCGCCCGGGCCGACTGGGGTGCCCGCGGTCACGGCAGCGCTGTCGGCAGCCGGTTACGGAGATATTGCTGCGGTCGATCTTGCCAAGCCAGATAGCCTGTACGTGGTCCGCGCCTTCGTCTGCGGGCTCGGCGCCAACAAGCGCCGGCGGCGGCCGGCATGACCGCCGACAGGATCATCGTCTTCGCCGGACCGTCACTGCCGCCCGCGGTCCGCCCTGCCGGCCCGTTCGCCTGGCGGCCGCCCGCCATCGCCGGCGACATGATCGCGCTCGCCGCCGCGCCGCCGCGCCGTCTGTGCCTGATCGACGGCCTGTTCGATTCGCGGCCCTCGCCCTGGCACAAGGAGCTGATGCTGCTGATGTCGCGCGGCACTTCGGTCTTCGGCGCAGCGAGCATGGGGGCATTGCGCGCCGCCGAGCTCGACCGCCATGGCATGATCGGGGTCGGCTGCATCTATCGCGCCTATCGCGACGGCCGCCTCACCGGCGACGACGAGGTGGCGCTGATCCACGCAACCGCGAAGCTGGCCTGGGCGCCGCTCAGCGTGCCGATGGTCGAGCTGCGTGCAACCTTGGTCGCCGCGGTGAGGATGCGCCTGCTGTCGGCCGCGCAGGCGCGGGGGATCGGCGCGTGCGTCCACGCGATCCATTTCAGCGATCGGGATTGGCCGGCCATGGCCGATGCCTGCCGGCGCGCCGGCCTGGCGGACTTGCACCTGTTCGATCAGGTGGCGCGGCTGCACGTCCCGCTCAAGCAGCGCGACGCGCTGGATTGCCTCGCGGCCGCGCTGGCGTTCGAGGGGCCTCCGCCTCGGGTCGAGCCGCCGCCGCCGACCTGCTTCCTCGCCGCACTCGCCGCGCGCCCTTGATCAGGCGGTCGCGGCCGCGAAAACGCGCTCGGCATCCCTGGTCGGCAGCGGATTGTGGTAGCGGATCCAGGCCGCGACCTCGGCGTCGGTCGGGACCGTTCCGTCGTGCCAGCCCCGGTCGACGCGGGCGCGCCAGGCGGCAAGGCTCGTCGCGCCGGTGTCGCGGCCGAGGCCGATCTCGCACAAGGTGCGATAGAGTTCCGCCCAGATCGACAGGCGCGCGATCGCATCGAGCGTGGCCAGTCCGGCCTCGAATTCCCCCTCGAACAATTGCAGCCGGCCGAGATCCTCGTGGAACCAGTCGTCGGGGATCTTCTTCAGCTCGACCGCGCGGAAGATGAGATCGCGCGCTTCGTCGAAGGCGCCCATGAACATCAGTCCGGTCGCGCATTCCGACAGGCGGACCGGATTGTAGGGATTCTGGGCGAGCGCGCGCTCGAAGCAGCCGCGCGCCTGGCCGGTCTGATCGTGCCACAAATGGCAGAATCCGAGCACCGTATAGGCATGGACGTTGGCGCGATCGGCATCGAGCCCGGCCTTGGCGAGCGCGAGCGCGCGGCTGCGTTCGCTGGGGCCGCTCGCGCCGAGACCGGTATAGCCGAAGTCGGTATTGTAGAGCCGAACCAGCGGAGCATAGGCCAGTCCAAGGCCCGGCCGTTCGGCAATGACCGCCTCCAGCGCCTTTGCCGCCGCTTTCGCTTCGGCAAAGCTGGCGGCGGTGAGCGACCCGTGCTTTGCGATCAGATAACGGTCGTAAAGATCGTCGCTCTCGCGCGGCAGCCCCGCGAGCAGATCCTCGTCGACCGCCGGCAGCACCGCGCCCGCTATCCAGCGCACGATCGTCTCGACGCCGCCGGCCGCGCCGGTATCGGACAGCGACAGCGTGTCCGCCCACAGCACCAGCCCGTCGGCCAGGCGGCGGGCGCGGGCGATGATCTTCACGCCGCCGGCGTCCGGCAGCAAGGTCGCCACCAGCTGGTAGCCGCGTTCCGAGGCGCGATCCTGGCGGGCTTCGGCCTCGGGCCGGTCGTCGGCGACGAGCTGGATCTCGCGAAAACGCGCCAGCCCCGACAGCACCTCCTCGCGCAGCACATCGGCATACCAGGGCTGGCTGGCATGGATCGCCTCGTCGCGAAACGGCGAGACTAGGATCAACGGCGGCCGATCGTCCGGCGTATCGCCGCGCCAGGCGGCCGGAGCGTACGCCGGCGGCCGTTCCTCCGCATTGGCCGTCGCCGGCCGCGCCTCGTGGATCGGGGCGATGAATCGATAGCCGCGCCCATAGACGCTTTCGATGTAGCGCGGCGTGCGCGATTCATCGCCGAGCGCGCGCCGCAATTCCTTGACCGCGGAGGTGAGCGAGGATTCGGTGACGATCGTCCCATCCCAAACGGTCTCGAACAGGGCGTCCTTGGTGAGCAGCCGGCCATCCTGCTCGATCAGCGAAATCAGCACGCGCCACGCCTTGTTGCCGAGCCTGACCGGCCCGGACGGGCCGATCAGCCGCTCGTCGGCGCGGTCGATCACATAATCGCCGAAGGCGAGATTTCCTGCCGATGACTCCATACAGGGCCCCACTCAGCGACGGTCCACTTTAGCACAGGGGACGGCCGGACGGCGATTCTGAAGAGATTCTGGTTCAACATCTTTCCATGCCTCGCTCAGGATCGGCGGCATCCATGCGCAGTAGAACCCGGTTCGGGCCCGGCAATCTCGCCGGACCGCAACTGGAGACCAGTGATGACCAACCGGTTCCTCATCGTCCTCGCCGCGATCGTGATGACGCTCAGCACCTTTTCCGGTACGATCGGAGTTCTCACTTTCGACCCCGGCCAAGCCGAGGTCGCCTGAGCATGGGATCAAGTGCCTATCGTGGCCTTTATCGTCCCTTCGACTGCCGCGGACGCGCGATCCGGTCGCTGCTATCGGATCGCGCGCCGGCCGGCTCAGCCGGTCGCATGATCGCGCGACCGGCCGACAGTCGCGCCGAGGTCGAGACCGAGCGCCTGATCCTGAGGCCGCCGCGCGCCGAGGACTTCGAAGCCTATCTTGAGATGTGCGCCGATCCCGAGACCTTCCGCTTCTCGGAGCGCGGGCCGATGTCGTCGGACGAAGCATGGACCCGCTTGCTGCGCCATGCCGGCCATTGGTCGCTGCTCGGCCACGGGCTCTTCACGATCATCGACAAGGCGAGCGGCCGCTTCGCCGGCGAGGCCGGCCTGGGCGACTTCCGGCGCAATATCGGCGCCGGTTATGATCGCGCGCCGGAGGCGGGCTGGGCGACCGCGCCCTGGGCCCGCGGCCGGGGCTATGCCACCGAGGCCATGGCCGCGGCACTCGCCTGGACCGAAAAGCTGCTTGGCCAGACCCGGTCCGTCTGCATGATTCACTTCGCCAACGCCCCGTCGCTGCGGGTCGCCGCCAAGCTCGGCTACGCCGCTTATGACGAGCGCATCTACCGCGGCTATCGCGCGCTGCTGTTCGAGCGGGTGTCTGCGTCCTAGCGAGCGGCGGCACTGACCTTCCACATTTTAGCCTGCCTTTTCCTTCTCCCGTTTGCGGGAGAGGGGATTCCTCGCGAGCCCATCTCCGAATCTGAAGAGATTCTGGATCAGCATCTTTCCATGCTGCTTCCAAGATGGCGGAGGGCGTGCAGGCTAATTCGACTCCTGCCTCGGCACTTTCGCCGGGCAAGCAGGAGATGAACGATGATCCGCAACCGTACCCTCAGCTCGATCCTGATCTTCGCCGCCATCGGCGCCGCCAATCCGGTCCTCGCCGGCCAGAATGACAGCCGCCGCGTTCATTATGCCGACCTCAACCTCAATACCCCCGCCGGCATCGCCGCCCTCGATGCGCGCATCGACCAGGCGATCAACGAGGTCTGCCGGAGTTCGACGCCCTACCAGCTGTCGGACCTGCGCGATGTCCGCCGCTGCCGGACCGACACGCGGGCCGCGGTCCGCGGCGCCCGTTCCAATGCGATCGCCCAGGCGCGTCGCGGGAATCTCGACCTGGCTTCGCGTTGAAGCCGTCCTGTCCGTGCGGGCGGCGCCCCTCGCGCGCCGCCCAAACGGGCTTTCATCCAAGCCTGGAGCAGAATCATGACCGCCGCCGCCGCCCGCTACAATGGAACCGCGATGCTGAACGAGCTTCAGGAGTTTGCCGGCTTCGCCAAGGGCACCCAGCGCTACATCCGCCGCTCGCTCGATGTCGGCCTGGCGCGCTGCGACGCGGTGGCGCGCTGGAGCCGACATCCCGGCGAGAGCGCGAGCATCGAGGCGCAGATGCGCGTCTATCGGGGCCTCGACGAAGTCCGCGCGCTGATTCCCGAGGACAATGGCCTCGAGCAGACCGTGCCCCTGATCGCGCCGCTGGTGGCGATGCTGGGCTTCGATCTCGGCCAGGGCCGGCTGCCCAGCTTCGCCTCCTGCCGCTTTCTCTACGAGCGGCTGATCGGCGCGGCGGTGAGGCCGTTCCTGCCGACTGCATTCTGCGCGGCGGCGACGCTGCCGCATCTCCAACCGGCGCCCCGGCTTCAGCTGGTCATGACCCTCTCCCAGGAAGCGGTCGGCGCGGCCGGCTGGTCGTGCCGCGAGCCCCGCTTCCTCCCTGCGTGGGTCGAGAAGGTCGACCATGCGGTCGACGCCGAGGCGGCTTCCAGGCGTCCCGTCTAACGCTCCGCCGCGGCCACGATCCGATCGACCACCTGCCGCACGACATTGGACGGAATGGCGATGCCGATCCCGACATTGCCCTCGCCGGGCCCCACGATCGCGGTGTTGATGCCGATCACCTCGCCGCGCATGCTGATCAGCGGGCCGCCGCTATTGCCCGGATTGATCGGCGCGTCGGTCTGGACATAGGCCGGGCCGCCGCCGCGGCCACGGCCGAGCGCGCTGACGATGCCGGCGGTGACGGTCTGGCCAATCTCGAACGGATTGCCGATCGCGACGACATAATCGCCCACCTCGAGCCGGTCGGAATCGCCGAGCGGCAGGGCGCGAAGATCGCGGGCCGGGATCTGGAGGACGGCGATGTCGGTGTCGCGCGCCATGCCGATCAGCCGCGCCTCGACCCGTCGCTCGCCGACCGTGACCTCGATCGCGCGCGCATTCTCAACGACATGGCGATTGGTGATGACGAGGCCGCGCCGAGCGTCGACGATGAAGCCCGACCCCGCCGAGATGCGCGGCTGCAGCGCTTCCTCCGGGACGATCACGAAATCGCGATAATAAGGATCGCGCAGCAGCGGATTCTGCTCGAGCGGGGAGGGCTGCAGCACCGCTATGCTGACCACCGCGGGCGCGGCGCGATCGATCAACGGCGCCAGCGTCAGGCGCGACAGCGGCACGGCGCCGACCGGCACCGGATCGGCGAGCGTCTCGGCGGCGCCCTCCTCCGGATTGGCGGTCAGCCACCAGGTCACGCCGGCCCCGGCGCCGCCGGCGATCAGAACCACCAGCAGAAGCAGCACGAGCACGCCGCCGGCCCCCGGGCCCGCCGGTTCGGGTTGTCGCAAGACGGGGTCGGTCATATCGGCTTCCTCATCGACACCGTTTGCAGATGTGAATGCGGCGGAGCGCTTCAAGTCCCCACTGAACTCATGGACGCGGTCTATTTCTGCCGCGGCTGGTCGAGGCCGTCGCCGGCGCTGACCAGTCGGCCGGCGCGCCGGGCCTGGACGGCCTCGAGCAGCGTCCGGGCAGCGTTGCGGACTTCTTCCTGGATCGCCTCGTCACGATCGAGCGCCTCGTGGCTGGTCGCATAGGGCTCCCAATAGCCGATATAGCGGTCGAGCTCCGCCGGCACGCCGGCCGGTACGAGGTGCATGAAACGCAGCCAGTCGGCCAGGCTGCGGCGGACATTCTCGGCGCCTTCGACGTCGCCATGGACGACGATCGAGAACAGCCGGCCGGCGAGGTGGCGCGGATAGGGCCAGCCGTCCAGCTCCAGTTGCTTCGCCTTGCTGGCATCCTTGCCCTGCGTGCTGCTCGGATCGGGGTTGCCGCCGTCGGCGCAGACCAGCCGGTCGATCATCAGCTTCATCGGGCTCGACGTATGGTACCAGTTGACTGGTGTGATCAGCATGATGCCGTGCGCCCGCACCCAGAGCGGGTAGATGTCGTTCATCATGTCCTGGGTCTGGCCGAGCCCGTAATTGGGGTAGCAGGAACAGGGCCAGTGGCAGAGCGCGGGCGCGGTCGAGAAGCAGGCCTTGCAGGGGTGGATGTGCCGGCCATATTCGGCGGCGAGCCGGGACAGGTTGAGCACCTGCACGACGACGCCCTCGACCCCGCAAATCTCCTCGGCGATCTCGGTCAGCCGCCAGCTCTTCGACATCTCGCCGGGGCATGTATGCTCGCTGCGCGACGAGCCGTTGACGATCAGGATGCAGGGCGGCTGTTCCGGATCCTCATATTCGGCCTGCGCGGTGCGGATCGCGTCCTGCGCGGAGACCCAGTCGACCGCGAGATCGTAGTCGGGATCGGCGAAGCAGGGCCCCGCCTTGCGCGTCCGCGGCGACTTGCGGCCGTCGCGATAGCCGTTCCAGGCGATGTCGGTGACGCGGTCGAGCGCGTCGGAAATTGCATCGAAGGCGGGGTCGGTGAATTGCGATTTGAAGCGCCTGCGGAACTCGGCCTCGTCGAGGCTGACGTCCGGCATGCCTTTGCGCGGTTCGGGCGCCTTCGCGGCCATCGGCTTTCCCCTCGATCGTTTCGCTGGCAAACGAGGGGAGTCGAAAGTCCGTTCCGGCCGCCGGATAGGATCGATCAGGATCGAGGCCATCGCCGGCGGTGCTTTACATCTATAATACAGTCTGCCACATCGATCGAAACGCGCGCGGGAGTGGGACGATATGCTCGAGCTCAATGACGTCAGCCATGTCTATGCCAACGGCACGCGGGCGCTCGATCATGTGACGTTGTCCATTCCGCGCGGCATGTTCGGGCTGCTCGGGCCGAACGGCGCCGGCAAGTCGACCCTGATGCGCACCGTCGCGACCCTGCAGACGCCGAGCGAGGGCAGCGTCCGCTTCGGCGAGATCGACGTGATCGCCGAGCCCGAGCGGCTGCGGCGGACGCTCGGCTATCTGCCGCAGGATTTCGGCGTCTATCCGCGCGTCTCCGCCTACGACATGCTCGATCATATGGCGGTGTTGAAGGGGATCGCCTCGAAGGGCGATCGCAAGGCGACGGTCGAGACGCTGCTCCATCAGACCAACCTCTGGACGGTGCGCAAGAAGGCGCTGGCCGGCTTCTCCGGGGGCATGCGCCAGCGCTTCGGCATCGCCCAGGCGCTGATCGGCAATCCCGAGCTGATCATCGTCGACGAGCCGACCGCAGGACTCGATCCGGAAGAGCGCAACCGCTTCCTCAACCTGCTCGCCGAGATCGGCGAGAATGTCGTCGTCATCCTGTCGACCCACATCGTCGAGGATGTGTCCGACCTCTGCCCGCGCATGGCGGTGATCGCCGACGGCCGGATCCAGCTCGAGGGCGCGCCGGCGGCCCTGATCGAGAAGACCCGCGGACGGATCTGGACCAAGACGATCGATCGTGCCGCGCTCGAGGACTATCGCAGCCGATATCAGGTGATCTCGACCCGCCTGTTCGCCGGCGAGACCGCGATCCACATCCTCGCCGACAGCGATCCGGGCGACGGGTTCCGATCGGTCGAAGGCGGGCTCGAGGATGTCTATTTCTCGACCCTGGCCCAATCGCGCCGCGCGGCCTGAGGGGGCGACGATGATTGCCAGGATCGCGGCGTTCGAATTTCGATACCAGCTGAAGAATCCGGTGCTGTGGATCGCGGCGGGCATGTTCTTCCTATTGACCTTCGGCGTGACCGCTAGCGAGCAGGTCCGGGTCGGCGGCGGCAGCAGCGCGATCCACGAGAACGGACCCTATGGGCTCGCCCAAGCCGCGCTGATCATGTCGATCTTCTACATGTTCGTGACGACGGCCTTCGTCGCCAACGTGATCGTGCGCGACGACGAGACCGGCTATGGATCGATGATCCGCTCCACGCGGATTACCAAGTTCGACTATCTTTATGGGCGCTTTCTCGGCGCGTTCCTGGTTGCGGCGCTCGGCTTTCTCGCCGTGCCGTTCGGCCTCTGGTTCGGCTCGATCATGCCCTGGGTCGACCCCGAGACGATGGGACCGAACCGGCTTGTCTTTTATGCCTGGTCCTATCTCGCGTTGGCCCTGCCCAACATCCTGATCACCTCGGCGATCTTCTTCGCGCTGGCGACGGTGATGCGCTCGATGATGGCGACCTATCTCGGCGTCGTCGCCTTCCTGATCGTCTACGCCATCATCAACACGTCGCTACGCAGTGCGCCGGAGCTGCAGCAGACGCTGGCGATCGTCGACGCGTTCGGGCTCGGCGCCTTCGACCAGGTCACCCGCTACTGGACCGCGGCCGAGCGCAACGGGCAGTTGCCCGACCTTGCTGGCCCCATCCTGTGGAACCGGCTGATCTGGATCGGTGTCGCGCTCGCCGTCCTGGCGCTCGCTCATGTCCTCTACCGTTTCGCCGATCGGGGCATGTCGCGCCGCCGCCGGCGCAAGGCGCGGCTCGAACAGGCGGCGGAGGCCGAGGCGGCGCAGGTTCATGCGGCCTTGCCCTCGCTGCCGCCGGCGCGCCACGGCGCCGCCAGCGCCCGCGCCCAGTTCGCCGCCCGCACCCGGTTCGAGATGCGCCAGGTGTTCCGGAGTCCCGCCTTCGTCGTGCTGATGGCGCTCGGCCTGTTCAACACGGTCGGCGCGCTCTGGTTCTCGGGCGATCTGTTCGGGACGCCGGTCTATCCCGCGACCTTCACCCTGATCCCCCAGCTGATCGGAAGCTTCGCGATCATCCCGGTGATCATTGCCATCTATTATGCGGGCGAGCTGGTCTGGCGCGAGCGCGAGCGCAAGATGCACGAGATCATCGATGCGACGCCGCTGCCGAATTGGGCGCTCGCCTTGCCCAAGGTGCTGGCGGTTTCGCTGGTGCTGATCACGACGGTGGTGATCAGCCTCTTCGTCGCGATCGCGATCCAGCTGATCAAGGGCTTCTCGGACCTACGGCTCGACCAATATCTGCTCTGGTACGTCCTGCCGATCAGCTTCAGCGCGATCCTGATCGCGATCCTCAGCGTCTTCTTCCAGGCCCTGAGCCCGAGCAAATATCTCGGCTGGGGCCTGATGGTCCTCTACATCGTCGCGATCATCGTCTTCTCGAGCCTCGGGCTCGAGCACAATCTGTACCTCTAT
>JAYRLF010000523.1:0-2338 GCA_041905385.1 Allosphingosinicella sp. | reverse complement strand
GAAGCGGCAGGAGAGAGCGAGGGGGTAAGCACGCGTGGTGCAAACAGCGGCCGGGACCTCCGCAAGCAAGTCGGAAGGCGTCGCCGAGCACATTTTGGCGGCCTGGGAATCGATTCGCGCGGGGCTGAGGCGGGACTGCGGAGCCAGGACTTTCGACGGTTGGCTGAGGCCGATCGCGCTGGGCGGCTTCGACGCGGAAGCGGGGGCGCTTCGACTCGAATTGCCGTCACAATTCATGGCCGATTGGGTGCAGACCCATTTCGCCGAGCGGCTCGCGCTCGCGTGGCGTGCGCGGCTGCCCGAGGTCCGGTCGATCCGGATCGGCGTCGGCCCGGCCGCGCCGCGCACCGCCGCGGTGGTCGAGATCCCGGCCCCGGCGGTCGAGGAGCCGGCCGCCGCCAAGAATGAGGGCGGCATCTATTCGGTCGCGCTCGAGCCCCGCTACCGGTTCGAGAATTTCGTCGTCGGCAAGGCGAACGAGGTCGCGTTCAACGCCGCCCGCACGCTCGCCACGGCCGAGAAGGTCGCCTTCAACCCGCTCTTCATCCATGGCGGCACCGGCCGCGGCAAGACCCACTTGCTGCACGCCATCGGCCATGAATTCCACCGTCTGCGGCCGCGGGCGAAGATCATCTACATGTCGGCCGAGAAGTTCATGGTCGAGTTCGTCGCGGCGCTCCGCGCCAACGAGACGATCCAGTTCAAGCAGCAGCTGCGCTCCGCCGATCTGCTGATGATCGACGACGTCCAGTTCATCGCCGGCAAGGAATCGACCCAGGAAGAATTCTTCCACACGATGAACGAGATCATCTCGGCCGGCCGCCGGCTGGTGATCAGCTCGGACCGGGCGCCGCAGGATCTCGACGGGATCGAGCCGCGCATCCTGTCGCGCCTCTCCTGGGGGCTGGTCGCGGACATCAATGCCGCCGACCTCGAGCTCCGGCTCAACATCATCACCAAGAAGCTCGAGCAGCTGCCCGAGGTCTCGGTTCCCGAGGACGTGGTGATGTTCCTCGCCAAAAGGATCAGCTCGAACGTCCGCGAGCTCGAAGGCGCGCTCAACCGCATCGCCGCTTATGCGATGATGCAGAACCGTCCGATCGACCTCGACTTCGTCAGCGAGGTGCTTGCCAACATCCTGCGCGCCAATCAGCGCCGCATCTCGATCGACGAGATCCAGACCCGCGTCTCCGACCATTACCGGATCCGCAAGGCGGAGATGACCAGCGCGCGGCGCGCCCGCGAGGTGGCCCGGCCGCGCCAGGTGGCGATGTACCTGTCGAAGCAGCTGACGCCGCGCTCGCTGCCCGAGATCGGCCGGCGCTTCGGCGGCCGCGATCACACCACGGTGATCCACGCCGTCCGCCAGATCGAGAAGCTGCGCGCCCAGGATGCCGAGCTCGACGCCGACATCCGGCTGCTGACCCGCCAGCTCGAGAGCTGAGCAAAAAGAAGGGGAGGGCGATGCCCTCCCCAAATCTCTAATGCTTGTCCGCTTAGCGGCGCTGTTCGCGCTCCGGCGCGACGGTGATCCGCACCGTCTCGCCCGAATTGCCCGGGAAGCCGGTGAACATCGCCTCGACGAGGTTCGGGACCAGCACCGGCAGCTCGTCGGTGCGGGAGCGCGCCTGGGCGACGCCCTCGAACAGCGACTGGCCGTCGGACGTGCGTCGGATGTCCATGTCGAAATAGGCGGTGTAGATCGTGTAGACCTGCACGTCGTCGTAGAACGGATCGCCCCAGAACGGATCGTGGAAGCCCCAGAAGAAGGGCGAGCGATGGCGGCCGAAATAGCCGAAGCGGCTATAATAGGGGCGATAACCGAAGCCGCTGTAGCGGAACGGGCTCGGATAATAAGCGACGCGGTCGCGGCCATTGTCGACGCCATAATCGAGCGTGACGACGAAGCTGGCGTCGGCCGGCGCGCGCGCCTCGCTATAACCGAGCGCGACGAGGTGGCGGCGGACCAGTTCGGCATATTGGCCGAACTCGAGCCCGCCTTCATTCTCCCGATCGGCCGGCTGGATGACGAAGCTCTGGCCTTGCGGCGCGGGCATCGCCTGGAAACGCTGCACCTGGGTCGGCAGCCCGGTCATGCAACCGCCGAGCGTCAGCAGCGCCGCCGGCGCCGCGAGCGTCAGGATCTTCTTCTTGAGGGACATGGCAACTGGCCTTTCAAACGGGAATTTATCCCGATTATAGAACAACTTGCCGTTTCTCGCAAAAACCCGCTGAACCGTGGATTAAGCGCGACTGAACGTTGGGTTGTATACTCCTGTTCCCGTGCCAGCCCACTCCCCCACCCGGCCTCCCAACGACAGGTTATGCTATGGGAGGC
>JAYRLF010000080.1:0-12836 GCA_041905385.1 Allosphingosinicella sp. | reverse complement strand
CGGCGTCGGCATTGCCCTGTCCGCGCCGACCTCGAACCCCGGCATTGCTTATTATGTCGACGGGGTCCTGATCCCGCACGAGCAGTTCATCGGGCAGAGCTTCTTCGACATCGGCCAGATCGAAGTGCTGCGCGGACCGCAAGGCACGCTGACGGGCCAGAATTCGACCGGCGGCGCGATCTACGTCCGGACGCCCGAGCCCGAATTCGGCGACGTTTCCGGCTATGGCGAGGTGACGTTCGGCGATTATGGCGTGCTGCGCACCGCCGCCGCGCTCAACCTTGGCTTCGACGACAATATCGCGCTGCGCGTCGCCCTCGTCCACGACGAGCGCGACAGCTTCACCGAGAATATCGGTCCGGCGCAGCGGCAGCCCGGTAACGTCAATCTCGACGCGCTGCGCGCCAATCTCGCCATTCGTTCGACCAACGGCCGCTTCCGCTTCAACCTGCGCGCGGAGGTGTTCGACTATCAGACCGACAACAATGCCGTGAAGCGTCGCGACGACACCGTGTCGACCGACCCGTTCGTGATCCAGGAGGATGCCGATTCCTTCCTGAACCAGCGCGGCCACCGGCTCTCGCTCGAGGCGCGTTACGACATTTCCGACCATATCCAGGCGCGCGGCCTGGTCTCCTGGCAGGACGGCTATACGTTCGACCAGAGCGACCGCGACCGCAGCGCGACCGCCTTGCCGCGACCGACCGGCCAAGGCGGCGTCTCGCGCTCGCGCACCGAGTTCAACACGCGCATCCAGGAGGTCAACCTGCTGTCGATCGGCCCGGTGCCGTTACAGTGGGTGATCGGGGCTTTCCGGCTCGACGAGGACATCCCGTTCATCAACTTCCGCGACCAGAACAACACGCGCTTCTTCGTCGCGCCAACCGCAGGCCAGCAGGGCACGATCTTCAACCGATCGGAATCCCTGTTCGCCCAGGTCAACTGGTTCGTGCTTCCCTCGCTCGAGTTGATTGCGGGCGGTCGGTACAGCTGGGATCGCCAGATCTACGACCGGGCAACGGCGCTGCCCCCGGTATTCTTCGTCAATTCGTCTCAGTCCGACAAACTCACAGGGCGCCTCGGCGTGAACTACCACGCCACCGAAGACGTGACGCTCTACGCGACCTTCTCGCGCGGCTACAAAGCGGGCGGCGTCAACCTCGGCCAGACGGATCCCGTTTTCGGCCCCGAGACGAACGACGTGTTCGAGCTTGGCGCCAAGACTCGTCTGCTCGACCGCCGCCTCAACCTGAACGCTGCGCTGTTTCGCTCGCGCTATCGGGACATTCAGTTCACCAGCCTGCGCAACGGGCTGCCACTGCTGCAGAATGCGGCTGGCGGCGACAATTGGGGCGCCGAGCTCGAGCTTCTGGGCCGTTTCGGTCCGCTTACGTTCAACGCCGGTCTCGGCTATCTCGACGCGCAATTCTCGCGCGACGTCTGCCTCAACAACACCAACAATCCGGCCGGCACCCGCACCCTATGCCCAGTCGGCGCATCCGCGACGGCTGCGGACGAGCTCGTGCCTGAGGGCAGGGTGCTGCCTTATGCCCCGAAATGGACGATCAATGCCGGTGTCCAATATGCGATTCCGCTCGGCGGCAGCATGACGCTGACCCCGCGCCTGCAATGGGCGCACCTCGACAGTCAGCTCGCCACGCCTTTCCCGAGCGCGCGCACGATCATCCCGGCGCGCGACATCGTCGATGCGCGGCTGACGCTCGAGATCAACGACCGCTACCGGATCGAGGGCTTCGTCACCAACTTGTTCGACGAGACCTATATCGCGTCGCAGATCCAGGACAGCTCGAGCGCCTTCGGCGGTTATATCTATGGCGCGCCGCGCCAGATCGGCGTTCGGGGGACCGTCAACTTCTAGGCTCGCGTGCGTTCGACATGATCGGTGTTCCTCCCCTGCTCCCGCGCATCGCCTTGGCGATGGGCGGGAGCCTGTTTCTGGCTTCGATCGGTCTTGCGCAGGATTATGACGGATCCTGGTGGGCGCCCGGCGACGACCGGGTCTTCGCCGCGCAAAGTGATTATCCCAACGCTGCCGGCACCCTGCGCGTCCTGCTGTCCGGCGGGCCGATGCCGACCGACGGCCATCCCTTCTTCGAGCCGACCGGGCCGGCCGGCCGCGCCTGCGTCACCTGCCACCAGCCCGCCGATGCGATGAGCCTGTCCGCCGCCAGCGCGCGCGCGCGCTGGGACGCGACCAATGGCCGCGATCCGCTGTTCGCCGCCTCGGACGGCTCCAATTGCCCGACCCTGCCGCAAGGCGAGCGCGCGTCGCATTCGCTTTTGCTCGACCATGGCCTGATACGGATCGAGCGCCCATGGCCGCCGCGGGACCTGTCAGGCCGCCGGATCCGTCCTGATTTCACGATCGAGGTCGTCCGCGATCCCTGGGGCTGCAACAGCGGCGCCCGCTATGGCCCGGCCGCAGCGCGCCCCAACATCTCCGTCTATCGGCGGCCTCGACCCGCCGCCAATCTCAAATATCTGCTCGCCGTCGGCTTCGCCTACGACCCCAAGGAAGGCATGCCGTTGCCGCTCGATCCGGAGAGCGGCCGGCCGATGTCCGGAAACCTGATGGCCGATGGCCGCGCCGGCACGCTCGACAGCCAGTTGCGCGACGCCGCCGCCACCCATCTCGAGCTGCTTCGGTCGATGAGCGACCAGGACCGGGAGCGGATCACGCGCTTCGAGACGCGCATCTATGCCGCGCAGCAACGCGACTCCGCCGGCGGCGATCTCGACGCGCTCGGCGCGCTCGGCGGTCCGCGCAACCTCGCCGAATCCGAGCCGGGGCAGCTCGGCAGCATCGGCCGGCCGGTGTGGAGCGAGTTCGAACCCTGGGAGAATATCCCGGCCGACGCACGCCTGACGCCGCAGCAACGCGCGTTCCGTGCCTCGGTCGCGCGCGGCGCGCGGCTGTTCCGCGAGCGGACCTTCCTGATCACCGACAGCGCCGGGATCAATTCGCCGATCGGGTTCGGCAATCCGGTCCGCAACAGCTGCGTCTTCTGTCACAACATGACGATGATGGGGAACGATGTCGCCCCAGGCCAGGTCGATCTCGGCACCACCACCTTGCCCTTCGCCGATCCGACGCCGCATCTGCCGCTGTTCCGGATCACCTGCCGCGGCCGCCCGCACCCGCATTACGGCCGCGTCATCCTGACGCATGATCCCGGCTATGCCTTGACCACCGGTCGCTGCGCCGACGTCGGCCGGATCACCTTGCAGTCGATGCGTGGCCTGGCGGCGCGCGCGCCTTATTTCTCGAACGGCAGCGCGCGCGATCTCCGCGCCGTCGTCGACTATTATGACCGCCGCTACAATATCGGCTATACCGAGCAGGAAAAGCAGGACCTCGTGAACCTGATGAGCGTGCTGTGAGGGGCGCCTTGCTCCCTGCCGGCCTGCTCGCCGCGGCGCCCGCCCAGGCCGAGGAGCTGCGCTTCGTCACCTGCCCGATCTACCGCGATGCCGATGCCGGCCGGAAATCCGGCTGCTGGCTCGCCGACGATCCGGACGGCGGCCGGCGCTACGACGTCAGCCAGGCGCCGTCCAAGCCCGACTGGAATTTTCAGGTGTTGGTCGAAGGTCGGGTCGCCGCGAACGCCGGCAATCCCTGCGGCGGGATCGTGCTGGATCCGGTCCGCACCTCCGTCCTGCCGGAACGCTGCCCCCGCCACATGCTGCCGGCCGAAGGCTTTCCCGGCCGGCGCTTCGTCCTGCCCGAGCGCAACGTCGCGCCGCTTTCGGTGGCGCGGGCGGTGCCGCCGCCGCCTTATCCGGACCGCAGCTTCCATCTCGTCTACGATTTCGATCGCTCGTTCATCCTCTATCAGCTCAGCGATTACCTGCTCGACCAGGCGATCACGCATATCCGCGCGGCCCGGCCGCGCCGGATCGTCGTGACCGGCTACGCCGCGACCGAGCCGGTCGTCGTGTCCGGGCGCCGGCTCGCCGAGCGGGCCGCGGTGGCGCGGGAGCGTGCCGAACAGGTCACCGAGGCCCTCGTCCGGCTTGGCGTCGATCGCGCGCGCATCCGGACGCGTTGGCGCACGCGCAGCCAACCGGCCGCGATCGCCGGGGCCGATGGATTGGCCGAATCGTCTCGGCGCCGCGTCGAGATCGACGTCCTCGACAGCGAGGCGGAAAGCCGGTGATAGCGGGGGACAGACAGGGCGAAGTGGCGACGCTAGCATCGCGCCCCATGGCGACCGATTCGAACACGGTGAGGACCGCGCGAATGCGCTCCGGAGAGGGGAACGCAGCCGACATCTCATTGTTCGCGGACCTGATCGGCTATCGGCTTCGTCTGGCGACCAACGCGATGACCGGCGATCTCAAGGCGACCTTGGAGGGAACCGGCTTGCGGCCCGTTTTGGTGGCGATGCTGGCGGTGATCGCCCGCAATCCCGGCATCATCCAGACGGCCGTAGGCAACGCGCTCGGCGTCCAGCGCGCCAATCTGGTTCCCCTGGTGAACGAGGTGAGCGAGCGCGGCTGGGTCGAGCGCCGGCCGGCTCCGAACGACAAGCGCGCTTATGCCCTGCACCTGACGCCGGCCGGCGAGCAGCTGCTCGAAGAGGCGCTTGGCAGGATTGCCGAGCATGAAAAGCGTCTCTTCGGCCGATTGACCCAACGCGAACGCGAGACGATGATGCGCTTGCTCGCCAAGATAGGCAGAACATGAGCGACGTTCGCGATCCCCGCACCTTGATCGCCGAATCCCGGATGAGCGCGGCGCAGATCGCCGCCGTTGCGGTCACGGTCGGCCTCAATGCGCTCGACGGCTTCGACGTGCTCGCGATCAGCTTCGCCTCGCCTGGCATTGCCGCCGAATGGGGGATCGATCGCGCCGCCCTCGGGGTCGTGCTGTCGATGGAGCTGATCGGCATGGCGGTCGGCTCGATTCTGCTCGGCCGCTTGACCGACCGGATCGGCCGGCGTTCCATGGTGTTGCTGTGCCTGGCGATGATGGCGCCCGGCATGCTGCTCGCCACGACGGCGACCGACCTGTTCACCTTGTCGGCCTGGCGGATCTTCACCGGCATCGGCATTGGCGGCATGCTGGCCGCGACCAATGCCGCGGTCGCCGAGCATTCCAGCGACCGCCAGCGCAATCTGTGCGTTTCGTTGATGGTGATCGGCTATCCGGTGGGCGCGGTGCTCGGCGGCAGCGTCGCCGCCTGGCTGTTGCAGACCCAGGACTGGCGCGCCGTCTTCTATTTCGGCGCGGCCACGACGGCCGCCTTTTTCCCGCTGGTCTATTTCCTGCTGCCCGAGACCGTGCCGTTCCTGTGCCGACGCCAGGGCCCGGGCGCGCTCGATCGGGTCAACCGCGCGCTCGAGCGCATGGGTCATGCAGCGGTCGCCGTCCTGCCGCCGGTGATCGAGGCGCCCCGGCGCCTGCTCGGCGACATCTTCCAGCCGGCGCTGCTGCGGACCACTTTGCTGCTGACGCTCGCTTATTTCATGCACATCGCGACCTTCTATTTCATCCTGAAATGGGTGCCGAAGATCGTCGTCGACATGGGCTTCGCGCCTTCGTCGGCGGCCGGCGTGCTGGTCTGGGCCAATGTCGGCGGCGCGATCGGCGGCGCCACCCTGGGCCTGCTGTCGCAGCGCATCCGGATGAAGCCGCTCGCCATCACCGTCTTGCTGATCTCGACCGCGATGGTCACCTGGTTCGGCCGCGGCCAAGCCGATCTCGCCGAGCTGTCGCTGGTCGTCGCGGTCGCCGGCTTCTTCACCAATGCCGGCGTCGTCGCACTCTACTCGCTCGCGGCGGAGCGCTTCCCCACTTCAGTCCGCGCAACCGGAACGGGATTCGTCATCGGTCTCGGCCGCGGCGGCGCCGCCTTGTCGCCGATCATCGCCGGCCTGCTGTTCGGATCCGGTGTCGGCCTTCAGGGCGTGGCGATCCTGATGTCGCTCGGCGCGACCGTCGCCGCGCTGGCGATCCTGCTGCTGCCGGCGCGCGACGCCGGCCAGGCCTGAGCCCGGACGGGCGCGCAGCGGGCAAGGGTGGCGCCGCCGACCGGACTCTCCAAGGGCAGGTTGATCCTGCTCGCCGTCGCCGCGGCCCTGGGATCGCTGGCCACGCAGATGCTGGTCCCGGCGCTCCCGGTCGCAGCGGTCGACCTGCGCACCGATGCGCCGACCATCCAGCTGGCGATTTCGCTCTATCTGCTCGGCCTCGGCGCGGGTCAGGTCGTTTGCGGGCCGCTCGCCGACTCCTTTGGGCGCAAGACGGTGCTGGTGGGCGGCATCGTCCTGTTCGCGATCGGCAGCCTGCTTGCCGCCTTGAGCCTCGCTGCGTGGCAGTTGCTTGCGGTCCGAATCCTTCAGGCGCTTGGCGCGTCGGCGACTTTGCTCGGAGCGCGCGCGATCATCGCGGACAGCCTCGGACCGGACCGGACCGCCAGTGGCATCGCGGCGCTGATGGCCGCGACCTTGCTGTCGCCGATGGTTGGCCCGTGGGTCGGCGGCGTCCTCGTCGCGCTCACCGGCTGGCGTTCGATCTTCTGGATCCTGGCGGCGGCCGGTGCGATCGTCGCGCTCCTTGCGGGCCGCCTCGTCGGCGAAACGCTCGCCGCGCCGGGCGTTCGCTTCGGGCTCGGCTGGGTCTTCTCCAGCTATGCGGGCCTGATCCGCCAATGGCCCTATCTGCGCTATATCCTGGCCAACGCCCTGATCGTCTCGTCGCTCTACGTCTTCCTCAGCGCGTCGCCATTCCTGCTGATCGGCCGGTTCGGCTTTTCGCCCGACGAGGCAGGCCTCTATTATCTGGTCATCGCCGCGGCTTCGATCGTTGGGACCGCCTGCGTGTCCTCGCTCGAGCGATCCGGACGCGGACTACGGGTCGGCATCGCCTTGTCGACCTTTGGCGCTGCACTGATGGTCGCACTGGTTCTGATCGGTATTTTGCCGCCGTTCGCATTGCTGGCGGGCATGCTCTTCGTCGGCGCCGGCGCCGGGATCACGACTCCGATGGCCATGGCGCGCGCGATGGCGCACGCGCCGGACATCAGTGGCACGGCGTCCAGCCTTGCTGCGGCGGTCCAGATGCTGGGTTGCGCGCTCACCACGGCGCTTGTCGCCGCGCTCCATCTCGAGCGCCCGGTGTCGCTCGCCGTCGCGATCCTCGCGCTGACCGGGACGGGTCTGATGCTTGCGCCGAAGCGCTAGCAACGCGTTCTACTCGGCGTGCGTCATACTTGGCGCCGTCGAATCGGCCTCGAGATGATATTCGCGATCGAGGCCGGAGAGGAAGCGGAAGCCGTTCTCGACATGCTGCCGCATCTCCTGCTCGGCGCGATCGGCATCCCCTTTTTGGATTGCCGACAGGATCTCGCGGTGATCGGCCGCCGCGGCCTTCAACCGTTCGCCATTGTAGAACACTTCGAACAGCAGGTGATGGAGCGGCGTCGCGAGCCGCTGGACCAGGCCCTTCATCACGAAATTGCCGCTGCCTTCCATGATCAGGCCGTGCCATCGCGCATTGAGGCGTCCGAAGCGCTCGCCCCGGTTGCTGTCGACGCACTCCTCGATTTCCCGGGTCACCTCGATCAGCCGGTCCAGCAATTCCGGGGTGGCGTTGCGGGCGCAGTCCGCCGCGCAGGCGCCTTCGAGGACGCCGCGCGCGCGGTAGACCTGGAGCACTTCATCCATGCTCGCGCTGCGGACCGATGCGCCCCGAAACTCCTCGATCGTCACCAGACCCTCGGCCTCGAGTCGCTGGAAGGCCTCGCGAACCTTCATCCGGCTGCCGCCGGTCTGGCGGATGATCTCCACCTCGATCAGCCGCTGTCCGGGGACGAAGCGGCGGTTGCGGATCATGTTGCGAATCCAGTCCGCAATCTCCGCTCCGGACGGCCCGCGCCCTCCGATCGAGGTCAATTCCTGCGCCACGCGTGAGTTGTCCGGCACATCTACGAAATTGTCAACAATATCATCGATCACTTTTCGATTGTCATGGCGAGCCCGGAGGAGAATGCTCTGACTCAGAACAAAAGGAGGGAGAGGCTTTGGACGTGATTCGCCGTCTGGCGACGCTCATCCTTGCGATGATCGCTTTTCCGGCGGCGGCCTCGTCCGCTCCGGACGTCGTGCGCACCTCCTTCTACGTGCCGGTGCGCGACGGCACCCGGCTCGCCGTCAACATCTATCGTCCGGCCCATGGCGACCGTGCCGTCGCCGAGCGGCTTCCGGTGATCTTCGCGTTCACGCCCTATCGCGCGCGCTATCGCGACGCGAACGGCCAGATTGTGGAGCTGGCGCTCAACGACCGGCTCGCGCTGCGCAGCCTGATCGGCGCCGGCTATGTCGTTGCCACCGCCGACATCAGGGGCAAGGGCGCATCCTTCGGCCATCGTCGCGGCTTCCAGGACCGGACCGAGGCGCGGGACGGCTACGATCTCGTCGAATGGCTGGCGCGGCAGGACTTCTCGACTGGGCGGGTCGGCATGATCGGCTGCTCCTACCTCGGCGGGACCACCTTCCAGACCGCGACCACCGCGCCGCCCTCGCTCCGCGCCGTCTTCGTCGGAGCTTCGGACCTCGACAAATATAGCTTCGTTCGCCGCGGCGGGATTTCGGCCCAGTTCAACACGCGTCCCGACGAGCCGCCCGAGGTCGACCTCGCCAGCATTCCGGTCGATGCCGACCGCGATGGCGCGCTTCTGCGCCAGGCGGTGGCCGAGCATGCGCGCAACACGCCGATGGCGGCCTTGTGGTACGGCATGCCGTTCCGCGACAGCATCTCCAACTTCACCGGCAATGCCTTCTGGGACGAAGTCGCCGTCTATCGCCATCTCGCCGCGATACGGCGCGCGGGCATCGCCACCTATTTCTGGGGCAATTGGCAGGACGAGCCGACGGCGCATTCGATCCTCAGCGCCGAAAATACCGGGGGCCGCTTCCTTGGCGGGCCGGGCAGCCACTGCGTGCCGCCGCCCGGTTTCGACTTCACCGGCGAGATCCGCCGCTTTTTCGACCAGCATCTCAAGGGCATCGCACCGGAGCCAAACACGATTCCGCGCGCGACCTATTGGGTCGAGGGGGAAGGCTGGGTGCGGTCGGACAGCCTGCCCGGCGCGCGGCCGCACTACCAGGATTGGCTGTTCTCCGGCACGCGCAGCAACAGCGCACGATCGGCCAATGACGGCAGTCTGGTAACGCGCCCGACCGCGGCCGGCCGGGATCGCTTCACGGTCGACTATGATCTGCCGGGCGCCGACTATTTCGCCTTCTGGGCGCGGCCGATGGACGCCCATGGCCTGAGCTACACGTCGGCCCCGCTCGCCCGGCCGCTCCGCCTGATCGGCTTCCCGATCGCCGACATCATTGCCGCGGTCGACCGGCCGGATGCCCATCTCTGGGTCTATCTCGATCAGATCGCCGCCGATGGCGAAGCGGAAGTGATCGCGTTCGGCCGGCTTGCCTTCTCGCATCACCGGTCGAGCCCCGCTCCGTTCCGGACGCTCGGATTGCCCTGGCATTCCGGCCTCGCGCGCGATGTCGCTCCGGTCAGTCCGGGGGCGCCGGTTCGCATGCAGATCGATCTGACGCCGATCTCCCGCGTGATCCCGGCGGGCGCGCGGCTCCGCGTCACCATCGCCGGCGCCGACCCGCGGCAACGCAATCTCGCGGAGGTTCGCCAGGAGCCGCCGCCCAACATCACGATCCTGCGCGGAACCGCGCGCCTGTCCCGGATACGATTACCCGTAAGCATTCGAGGAAGTTGACCTTTTCAAGAATAGAAGAGTGGGGAGAGCATGCCATGACCAAGGTTATCCCGTCGCGCAGAGGCAGCCGCGCCTTGTTTCTCGCTTCGACTTGCGCCGCCGTCGCGCTGGCGGCTTCGCCGGCCCGCGCCCAGGAAAACGTCACCGCTGAAGCCGTCGAGGACGCAGGAGCCGGCGACATCGTCATCACCGGCAGCCGTGTCCGCGGCGCGGCGCCGGTCGGCTCGACCGTCATCAGCATCGGCCGCACGGATCTCGAATCCTCCTCGGCCGCGACCGTGGACCGCCTGATCCGCGAAATTCCGCAGGTGCTCGATCTCGGCGTCTCCGAAAATTCGCGCGCCCAGGCCGGCGGCTCCGGCAACATCACCTACGGCAATACGATCAACCTGCGCGGCATCGGGCCCTATGCGACGCTCGTCCTCGTCGACGGCCATCGCGTCACCAGCAACAGCCGCTCGATCGACCCGTCGGTGCTGCCCTCGCTCGGTGTCGAGCGGATCGAGGTCGTCGCGGATGGCGCGTCGGCCATTTACGGTTCGGATGCGATCGCCGGCGTCGTCAACCTGATCCCGCGCCGCAACCTCGACGGGGTCGAGGCCTTCGCGCGCGTCGGCATCGGCGATGATTTCGACGAATGGGGCTTCGGCGCCGCCCTCGGCCATGTCTGGGATCGCGGCCAGATCATGATCGCTTATGAGCATGTCAAACGCTCGGCGCTGAGCGGCGACGATCGCGCCTTCTTCACCGGCGATCAGCGTCCGTTCGGCGGCGGCGACTATCGCTCGACCCGCTGCGATCCGGGCACGATCATCGCCGGCGGCGTCAATTATGCGATCCCGGCCGGCGGCGTGACCCAGGCGACGGCCGGCACGCTCGTTCCGAACACGAGCAACCTGTGCACCGATACGGCCAGCCAGGACCTGTTTCCCGAGCAGACCTACGACTCGGTCAACGGGACCGGCACGCTCGAGATCACCGACTGGCTGACCCTCTTCGCCGACGCCTTCTATTCGCGGCGCGAATTCCTGCGCGGCTCCGCCTTCACCAATGCGCGCCTGACCGTGCCGCAGACCAACGCCTTCTTCGTGCGTCCGGCCGGTTTCGCCGGAACCAGCTATTCGCTCGACTATCGCTTCACCGAGCTGCCCCTCAACGACAGCAGCGGCTATGCCGAGAGCTGGCAGATCACGCCGGGCGTTCGGATCAGCCTGCCGCACGAGTGGCAGCTGGAAGCCCTGGTCGGCGTCGGCCGAACGCACGATTTCTCGGCGACCCGCTTCGGCCTCAACAACGCTGCGCTGAACGCCGCTTTGGCCAGCTCCAATCCTGCGACAGCGTTCGACCCGTACGGCCTCGGCCGCACCAGCCCTGCGGTCCTGGCGGCGATCGCCGACCAGATCTTCCTGGCGCCGACCGACGGCAAGCTGACGGCCTACGAAGCGCGGCTGAACGGCCGCCTGTTCGACCTGCCGGGGGGATCGGTGCGCATGGCCGCCGGCTATGAGCGCCAGCAATTCGACGTTGCGCTCGGTTCCGCCCGCGGCGGCCCGACCACGCCGATCACGTTCCGCAACTTCGGTCGGGACGTCGATTCCTTCTACGCCGAGCTCTACATTCCGCTGTTCGGCGCCGCCAATGCGCGGCCCGGTCTGCGGCGGCTCGAGGTCAACGCGGCGCTGCGCCACGACCGCTACAGCGACGTCGGCAACACGACCAATCCGAAGATCGGCCTGAACTACTCGCCTGTCGAATGGCTGACCTTCCGGGCGAGCTACGGCACGGCGTTCCGCGCGCCGACGCTTCCGGAAATCTACGGGAACAGCAACAATCTGTTCAACCAGAACTACACCAATCCGGCGGGCGGTGCGAACATCCCCGGCGTCGCCTTGTCCGGTCAGAATCTGGACCTCAAGCCGGAAACGGCGACCAGCTGGTCGGTGGGCGCCGATATCGATCCGCTGCCCGGAATGTCGATCAACCTCACCTATTTCGACATCGACTATCGCAACCAGGTGAGCGCCTACCTCTCCGATCTCGCGATCCTCGGCCGCGAAGCGCAATTTGCGGGAACGGGAATCATCCTGCGCGGGACGGCGGCCGCCAACCGGGTCATCGAGCTGCTGGCCCAGGGCATCGCTCCGGTCGGCGCATTCCCCGGCGGCAATCCGGCCAACGTGACCGTGTTCGTCGACGGCCGCAGCCAGAATCTCGGCCGCTCGATCACCCGGGGCATCGACTTCAACATCAATTACCGGCTGCCGATCGACGACAATGACCGGCTCTTCTTCAACGCGTCCGGAACCTATCTGACCACCTATCGGGTCGCCCAGACCCCGGCGGCGCCGCTGCTCGATCAGCGCAATCTGATCTTCCGGCCGCTGACCTTCCGCGCCCGCGCGAGCGTCACCTGGGATCACGGCCCGCTGTCGGCCCGCGTCCTCGTCAATCATGTCGGCGGCTACATCAACAACGTGCCCGCGGTGCCGCAGGAGGTGAGCAACTTCACGCCGGTCGACCTTTCGCTGACCTGGCGGCTCAATGAATCGGGGATTGCGGACACTCTGCTCGACCGGTTCAGCGTCACGCTCGAGGCGCGCAACCTGTTCGACGTCGGCCCGCCCTACGTCAACATCGCTCCAAACGGGAATGGCAGCGGCGGCTATGACGCGACCGCGGCCAGCCCGCTGGGACGGGTCTTCTCCGTGACGGCGCGTATCGCCTTCTGATCGACATGATGAGGCTGCGGGGCAATTTGTTCGCCGGAATGCACCGGCTGGCGGCGGCACGCGCGCCGTCGCCGGCCGGCCGGACCGTCGCCAGGGTGGCGGCGAGCCTGACGGCGGCCGCGTGCCTTCTCGCGGCTGCGCCGGCACAGGCGCTGGCGGCGCAGCGTTCCGATCAGGTCCAGCCGGCTGGGCCGATCGGCGCTGCCGCGGGCACCGGCGCCTGGCCGGCGGTCGCCGAAGCGCGCGCCGATGCGCCCGGCTACACGCTCTACCGACCGCAAGATCTTCCACGCGGGACGTTGCCGCTGGTCCTGTGGGGCAATGGTGGCTGCCGCGACAACGG
>JAYRLF010000522.1:0-2350 GCA_041905385.1 Allosphingosinicella sp. | reverse complement strand
GGCTTCAACGTCTATCCCAAGGAGATCGAGCTGGCGCTCGACGCCGTGCCGGGCGTCGGCGAGAGCGCGGTCATCGGCGTGCCGCATCCCGACCTCGGCGAGGCGGTGGTCGCGGTGCTCACGCGCAGCGACCCCGCGCTCGAGGAGTCCGATGTCCTGGCCGCGATCGCCGACCGGCTCGCGCGCTTCAAGCAGCCGCGGCATGTCGCCTTCGTCGACGCGTTGCCGCGCAACGCCATGGGCAAGGTGCAGAAAGCCGCGCTTCGCCAGAGCTTCGGCAATTTGTTCCGCGCCTAGCGCTTTAGCCGTCCTCGGACTCGCAGGTCAGCCGATGGGTGCGGCCGCGATAGACCAGGGTGCCCTGATAGGGTCCGCCGTCGCGGCGGCTGTTCGCGTTCAGCCGGGCGACGAAGGCCTCGAGATTCCAGTCGGTGACGTCGAGCCGAAGCTCGCGTTCGCTCAGCCAGCTCTGGGCGACCCGGGGGCTGCGCTCATTCTCCCCGGTCGTGATCTCCTCGGTCCCGTCGACGATCCGCGCCTGCGAGATGACCGGGCCGGCGAGAAAGCCGACGACCAGATAGATTTCGAGGCCGGCCCGGTCCGGGCTGCGGCACAGGACGGTTCCGGTCGCGTGCGCGGGGACGGCCGCAAAGGCGGTGGCGAAGGCGGCGGCGACCGCCATGGGCAGCGCGAGTTTCACGCGCGCCAATCTAGTGCAACTTGGCCTCGGCGTCGATTGGGACGCGCCGGGCCTTCGGATGCTCCTCAGCCTTCCGTCCGGCAGGCCATCGAATAGGTCCGCCCCCGGTAGCGAAGCGAACCGGCATATCGGCCGGTCGGGCCGCGCCGCACCGCGAGCAGCCGTGCGATCGAATCCTCACGATTGGCGTCGACGATGTCGAGGCGCAGATCCTGGTCGTCGAGCCAGCCCTGGCCGATTTTCGGGCTGTTCGGCCCATCGCCGGTGGCGAGGGTCGCGGCGCCGTCGACGAGACGCGCCTGGGCGATCATCGCGTCCGTGCCATGACCGATCACGAGGTGGACCTGAAGATCGGGCTGCAGCAGGGATCTGCACTGGATCGTGCTGGTGGCGTGGGCCTGCGAAGCGGCGAGCAAAGCGGGCGCGGCGAGCAAAAGGATCGAACGCATCGCGCGGCCTTACGCGGTCTTGGCTGAACAAAGAATTGAAGCGATAGCGCGGCTATGCGCGATCCTCTTTCCATCCGCCGTCTCTACGGCCGCTCCAAGGGCCGGCCGCTGCGTGCGGGCCAGTCGGCTCTGGTCGAGGCGCTGCTGCCGGCGCTGTCGCTGCCCGAGGAAGGGCCGCTCGATTCCGTCGGCCTGTTCGGGGACCGGCGCCCGCTCCACCTCGAGATCGGCTTCGGCGGCGGCGAGCATCTCGCCTATCGCGCCGACCTGCTGCCCGATCACGGCTTCATCGGCGCCGAGCCGTTCCTCAACGGTGTCGTCGGCGCGCTCGGGCATATTCGCGACCAAAGGCTGACCAATGTTCGGCTGCACATGGCCGATGCGCTCGACATCCTCGAGCGCCTGCCCGACGCATCCTTGCGCTTCGTCTACCTGCTCCATCCCGACCCCTGGCCGAAGGCGCGCCACGCCAAGCGGCGCATGGTCAATCACGGTCCGCTCGACCTGATCGCCGCGCGGATGGAGCCGGGCGGCGAGTTCCGGCTCGGCACCGACGATCCGACCTATTGCCGCTGGGCGATGATGATCATGAACCAGCGCCGCGACTTCGAATGGCTGGGCGAAACGCCGGCCGATTTCCTCGAGCGCCCGGGCGGCTGGCCGGAGACACGCTACGAAGCCAAGGCGCGGCGCGAGGGCCGCGAGGTCTGGTACTTCCGCTATCGCCGAGTCTGAGGCGCGGCAGCATCGCACGCTCGCGCCTCGTAGCGCATGCCCTTCCTGACGAATTGCCCCTCGACGCCGCAGAAGCGCGGATTGCGCAGCCGTGCGCCATTCGCGTTGTCGCTCAGGAATCCGCCGGCATCGATCGGTTCGTCGGCGCGCGGTATCGCCACCTCGAAATGGACATGGTCGAGCATCGCGCAGCCGACTGCGGCCTCGTCGCCCAGATAGGCGCCCATGGCGACCTCGTCGCCGACCCGGAGCCCCGCCCGGCCGCTGACGCTGCCCTGGGCCAGATGCGAATAGACGGTCCATTCGCCGTTCGGATGCGCGATCCAGACATAATTGTTGCGGCACGCGCTTGCCGCGCGCCCCGTCTGCTGCTCGCCATGACCGTCCTGGATCGCCATGATCCGGCCGGCGGCCGCGGCGACGACCCGATAGGGCCGGGAGCCGCCGACCGCGAACAGGTCGATCC
>JAYRLF010000521.1:0-2353 GCA_041905385.1 Allosphingosinicella sp. | reverse complement strand
GTGCGGCAAGCTGGGGCAAGGCTTCGACCGCGGCTTCGGCCGATCCAAACCGCGCGATCATCTGGGCGTAGGTGGCCGGGCCGACCGACTCGGACCGGATCAGCCGCAACCGGGCGATTCTGTCCGAGGCCGGAATCATGTCAGGCGGCCTTGCGCCCGACCTTCGGCTCGGTCCCCTTGGCGAGCCGGACGATATTGGCGCGGTGCTTCCACAGGACGAGCAAAGCCAGCCCTCCGAACAGCATCGCCAGGCCGATGCTGCCGACGAAGAAATAGGCCGCCGCCGGCGCGGCGACAGCCGCGAGCATGCCGCCGACCGAGGAGTAACGGGTGACCAGCAAGGCGAGGATCCAGACGACGGCCATGGCAAGTCCCGCCTGCCACGACAAAGCCGCCACCACGCCGATCATCGTCGCGACCCCCTTGCCGCCGCGGAATCCGAGCCAGACCGGATAGAGATGGCCGAGGAAGGCCGCGATCCCGGCAAGCCCCTCCAGGCCCAGGCCGGGCCAGAGCGTGCCGGCGAGCATGACTGCGGCGGCGCCCTTGGCCGCATCGAGCAGGAGGGTCGCGGCGGCCAGGCCCTTGCGGCCGGTCCGGAGCACGTTGGTCGCGCCGATATTGCCCGAGCCGATCTGGCGGACGTCGCCGAGGCCGGCAAAGCGCGTCAGCAGCAGGCCGAAGGGCACCGATCCCAGCCCGTAGCCGAGCAGAATCGCGAATATCGGCTCGGCGAGCGTGTCCCAGGTGACCACGATTTTCCCCTTCCGTTCTTCTGCCTAGGCAATGGCCGCGGGACGCGCAACCTCGGTTGAATCGGCGACCGGCGCGGTTAAATCGAAGCGATGGCGGGGGCGCGGCCGATCCTGATCTTCGATTCCGGCGTGGGCGGCCTCTCCGTTCTGCGCGAGATCCGCACGCTGCTGCCTTGTGCGCCGATCGTCTATGCCGCCGACAGCGCCGGCTATCCCTATGGCACCAAGACCGCCGAGCAGATTGCCGCGCGGGTGCCGGCCTTGCTCGGCCGTCTTGCCGAACGCTACGATCCGCGCCTGATCGTGATCGCCTGCAATACGGCCTCGACGATCGCGCTCGACGCGGTCCGCGCCGCGCTCGACCTGCCGATCGTCGGCACCGTGCCAGCGATCAAGCCGGCAGCGCTCCGGTCGAAAAACCGGGCGATCGGCGTGCTCGGCACCGACGCGACGATCGTCCAGCCCTATGTCGATCGGCTCGCGGCGGAGTTCGCCGCCGACTGCGTCGTTATTCGGCATGGCTCCGCCGAGCTGGTCGACCTTGCCGAAGCCAAGCTGCGCGGCGATGCACTGGATCCCGCCGCCTTCGCCCGCATCCTTGCAGGTCTGCTCGATCGGCCCGGCGGCGATCGGGTGGACACGATCGTGCTGGCCTGCACCCATTTCCCGCTGGTCGCGGACGAGCTCGCCGCCGCCGCGCCGCGCCCCCTCGCCTTCGTCGACGGCAATGCCGGCATTGCCCGCCGAACCGCCTGGCTGCTGCGAGACGAGCGGTGGTCCGATCAGCCCTCCGATGGGATCGCCGTCTTCACCGGCCCAGGCGACGCGGCCGAGGCCTATCGCGAGGGCTTGCGCACTTTTGGACTGACCCGGATCGAGCGGCTCTGAGGATCGGTCCTTATTGCGAACCGTTCGCACTGGCCTTCCCGGCGCCACATCCGCTATTGGGGCCGTTGAGCATTGGGGAAGAGAGTCTTGGATTATCAGCGCATCTTCGCGGAGGCGATCGATCGGCTTCACGCCGAGGGCCGCTATCGTGTGTTCATCGACATATTGCGCAACAAGGGCGCCTTCCCGAACGCGCGCTGCTTCGCCGGACACAATGGCCCGAAGCCGATCACCGTCTGGTGCTCGAACGACTATCTCTGCATGGGCCAGCACCAGGAGGTCGTTGCGGCGATGGAGGAGGCGCTGCACGACGTCGGCGCCGGCTCCGGCGGCACCCGCAATATCGGCGGCAACACCCATTACCATGTCGAGCTCGAGGCCGAGCTGGCCGACCTGCACGGCAAGGAATCGGCGCTGATCTTCACATCGGGCTATATCTCGAACGAGGCGACGCTCTCGACAGTCGCCAAATTGCTCCCCGGCTGCATCATCTTCTCCGACGCACTCAACCACGCCTCGATGATCGCCGGCATCCGCAATTCGGGCTGCGAGAAGAAGGTCTTCCGCCACAACGATCTCGTCCATCTCGAGGAATTGCTGGCCGCGGCCGATCCGGACGCGCCCAAGCTGATCGCGTTCGAGAGCGTCTATTCGATGGACGGCGACGTCGCCCCGATCGCCGAAATCTGCGACCTCGCCGACAAATATAA
>JAYRLF010000079.1:0-12939 GCA_041905385.1 Allosphingosinicella sp. | reverse complement strand
CCAGCCTACGGCTGGTCCCCCTCCCCGTTCCGGGGAGGATGGATGAAACACAGCCTCTCCGTCCAGATCGGCCCGGTCGGGTTCCGGGTCGGCTCTGCCTGGCCCGCGCCGCTCGATGCGCTGGCGCGGCTTTATGCGGCTTATCCGGAGCCGAAGGACGGCATCTGCGATTTCACGGTGCGGCTCGAGCCGGAGAAGCCGTGGCGGCGCTGGTTGCGGCCGTCGGTGGCGATCCAGGGCGACTATATGCTGCCCGATGCGGCGCCAATGGCGCTCGCACATGGCCTGCTCGCGGCCGAGATGGGCATGAACCTGCAGATGGCGCTCGGCCAGAAACGCTTCCTGCTGCTGCACGCGTCGAGCGCGGAAAAGGACGGTCGCGCCCTGCTGATGACCGGCGAGTCGGGGGCGGGCAAGTCGACCCTGGCGGCATTGCTCGGGGAGCGGGGCTGGCGGCTGATGGGCGACGAGTTCGCCCTGCTCGACCTGGACAGCGGCCGGCTGTTTCCGTTCCCGCGCGCGATCAGCCTCAAGAATGGCGCGATCGACGTGATGGCGCGCGAGGTCGCGGCCGAGCGGTTCGGGCCGCGCCTCGAAGGGACGCCGAAGGGCTCGATCCGCCATTTGCGGCCGAATGACCAGGCGATTGCCGGGATGCGCGAGAGCGCGGCGCCGGCCTTGATCCTGTTCCCGCGTTTCGGCGCGGCCGCGGGTGCGCGTCCCGTCGGGCGGGCCGAAGTGTTCATGCGGCTGACCCAGGCCTCGACCAATTATGTCGCGCTCGGCGGGCGTGGGTTCGATGCGCTTAATGGGTTGATCGGCGACTGTCCGGCGGCGGCGATCGACTATCCCGATACGGAGGGGGCGATCGAGCTGGTCGAAACGCTCTGGGAGGCCGCGGCGTGAGGGAAGGGTGGCTCAAGCGGACTCGCCTCCCTGCACGCAGGGAGGGGGTGGGGGTGGGTTTGTCTCCACCGGTAGGGCGACTTCGGATACGCACCCACCCCCCAGCCCCCTCCCTGCGTGCAGGGACGGGGAGTAACAGCGCGCACTTACTGGTCGCGGCGTTGCGCGATCCGGACAATTTCAGCACCGACGACTGGACTGGGCTGATCTCCATCGCCCGCGCCGAGCAGCTGATTGGCAGCCTCGCCTTCCGCCTCGAAGGCAAGAAGCTGCCGGCCAAGGTCGAGGCGATTCTCGAGGCGGCGCGGTACGATGCCGATCAGCAGCGTGTCCAGGCCTTGTGGGAAGCCGAGATGTGCCGGCGCGCCACGGCGGCACTCGGTGCGCCGGTGATCCTGCTCAAGGGCACGGCCTTTCACGCCGCAAGGCTCGATGCGGCCGCAGGACGGTCGGTCGGGGATCTCGACATCTTGGTGCCGCGCGATCGGATCGAGGCGGTCGAGCAGGCCCTGCTCGACGCCGGCTGGGAGCGGGTCAAGGACGCCGAAGGCTATGACGATCTCTATTACCGGCGCTGGATGCACGAGCTGCCGCCGCTCGTGCATCGCACACGGGACCGGATGATCGACGTCCACCACACCATCCTGCCGCCGACCGCGGGGCCGACGCCGGACGCGGCTGCGCTGATCGCCGGCAGCGTCGTGACGGACGGCGGCCACCGGGTCCTGTCGCCGGCCGACATGATCGTTCATGCCGCCGCGCATCTGCTCGCCGATGGCGATCTGGCCGGCGGGCTGCGCAATCTCTGGGACATCGACCGGTTGCTGCGCCAGTTCGCCGCGACCGACGACGATTTCTGGGGGACCCTTGCCGACCGGGCGCGGTTCCATCAGCTCGCCCGCCCGGTCGCCCTGGCGCTGCGCCTGTCGGAACGTCTCTATGGCACGCCGGTCGATCGCGCCGTCGCCGGCGGGGCGGGCCCTGCCGATCGCCTGTTCGCGATGCGGTTGCTCGCGCGCAACGGCTGGGGCCGCGAGACGCGCAAGGCGCTGCGTTTCGCCTTCTACGTCCGTTCGCACTGGCTGCGCATGCCGCCGCTGATGCTCGCCCGTCATCTCTGGGTGAAGGCGCGCCGCCAGGCGCTCTGACGCGCGACGGGCGCGGGGAGTCCAGGAGCTGCCCTGCACGTCGGCGCTCCGATCCGCCGAACGGTCGCAAGCCTTCAAGAACGACTCGCCTAAAGCTAAAGAAAATCATAAAGGTTCCGAACCGGACCTAATTCGTGAGGTCCGCGGAGGGCCACCAACCGCATGAGTTCGCCGCTCGAACGGGTCCAGGATTTCGCCGCGACTGCGACGGCGATTTCTACGGTCACGGACTTGCGGCTGCTGATGGCGGAGACCGCGCAAGCATTCGGCGCGGACTATTTCCTGATGATCCACCATGCCGACTTCAGCGACGGCGGCCGCGGCCTGGTGCGGGTCGGCAATTACCCGGAGGAGTTCATCCGGATCAGTCGGCAGAACGGCCGGGCGCTCGACGACCCGATCATGGAGGCCTGCCGCAAGACCTTGACCGGCTTCTTCTGGACCGATGTCGGCGCCTATGTCGAACTGACCGAACGATTTCGGCAGCGCGTCGAGGCGGTCGAGCGGACGGGACTCAGCGACGGCTTCGTCGTTCCGACCAACGTCCCGGGCGAGCCGCTCGGATCCTGTCATTTTGCGACGCGAAGCGGCCGCAGGCTGCCGCGTGAGAATGCGACGGTGCTGCAGACGGTCGCGACCTACGGATTCGAGGCGGCCCGCCGGCTGGCGCAGGCTGCGGCCGGCCCGGCAAGGCCGCTCGCCACGCTGAGCGACCGGCAGCGGGAATGCATCATCCTCAGCGCCAAGGGGAAGAGCGACACGGTGATCGGCCAATTGCTCGGGCTCAGCCCGAAGACGGTCAACGCCTATCTCGAGGCGGCGAAGAAGCGCTACGGAGTCGCGACGCGCAGCCAGCTGATCGTGCGCGCGCTCTATGCGTCCGACATCAGCTTCGTGGAGCTCGTCGAGCCAGAGCGAGGCGAAACGGGGTTCGCGGCCGCGCATTAGGCCATTGATACCAGAGCACCGGCGCATCCGAGGCGAGCCGCAGATCGGCGGTCCGCAACAGCATCGCCGCGAAGATCCGTGCCTGCTGCCGAGCGAAGTGCATGCCGAGGCATTTGTGGACGCCGGCGCCGAACGGAATGAAGGCGAAGCGGCCGCGCGCCTGCTCCGCTTCGGCCGTGAAGCGGGTCGGATCGAACGCCTCGGGGTTGGGCCAGAGGTCCGGCAGCCGGTGCGACATCATCAGATTGGCGCCGACCATCATGCCTTCGGGAATGCGGAGGCCCTCGACCGTGAACGGGCGGGCGGCGCGGCGCCAGACGACCGGCGCCGGGCCGTTGAGGCGCAGCGCTTCCTTGTAGACCATGTCCATCAAAGGCAGCGGCGCCCGTGCCGCCTCGAGCGGGTCCCCAATTCCGACCGAATCGAGCTCGAGGCGCAGCGCGTCGGCCCAGCCGGGATTGGCGGCGAGCTGATAGGTCAAGGAGGTCAGCGAGGAGGCGAGCGTGTCGTGCGCGGCGCTGAGCAGGAAAGCGAAGCTCTCGCAGATCCGCGCGACCGGCAACAGCGCGCCATTCTCGTCCCGCAGCTGCGCGACCCGCGACAGGAAATCCTCGCCCGGCGCCGCCCTTTTCTCGGCGATCAGGCGGCCGAGGATCAGCTCGAGCCGCTGCCGGGCGATGCGTCCCTTCATCCGAACCAGGCTTGGCACCGGACTTTTCACCATCGCCAACAGGCTCGCGATCATGTTCTGAAGTAAGGCGATCGCGACCTCCGCTTCTTCGTCGAGCGGGACGCCGAGGAAGGTCGATGCGGCGATCCGGAAGGTGAGCTTGCGGATCTCGGCATAGGTATCGATCGTGCCGCCGGTCCAGCCGTCGAGGCTGAGCGCGATGTCGCGGACGAAGATCTCCTGATAGCCGCTCAGCTCCGCCTGCTTGAAGGCTTCGCCCATCAGTCGGCGGTCGGCGCGATGCTCCGGCCCGTCCTTGATCAGCAGCGCCCCCGGGAAAAGCGGCTCGATCAATTGCCCCCAACCCTCGCGCGCCGAAAAGAGGCCCGCCTCGTCGAACAGGACCGTCTCGTTCGCCTCGGGGCCGGTGACGTGCAGGTGCCAGTGGCCGAAGGCGTGGAAGCGGTAGACGCGGCCATGCTGCGCGGTCATCCGCCGCGAGAAGCCGAGCGGGTCCTTCAGGATCTCGGGCATGACCCCGATCAATGGCAGGCCGCGCCGGCCCGGCAGATGGGCGAGGGCCGCGCCGGACGGGTGCCGCAGCGGCACCGGCCCGTCGATCACCGCCTGCCAGCGGCGCGTCTCGCGCGGCGGCGCCATGGCCATGCTCTCGCCCATCGCCGCCATGAACGCGTTCGCCGTGCGCGGCGCCATAGGGGTAATTACCCGTATCGAAGGAGACGCGCTCGGGCGGCATGGTCGGCCCTGAAAGGTCGAGGCCATGCAGATCAAGCTCGTCGACGCCGGGGCGCGGCTCAAATTCAGCAAGCATCTCATCGAGATGCATCACGACCGCAAAAGGGTGTTCGTCGATCAGCTCGGCTGGCAGCTGCCGAGCGCCGGCTCCTGGCTCGAGGTCGACGAGTTCGACAACGAATATACCGTCTATCTGATCGCCTGCTCGGCCGACGACGAGCATCACCTCGCCTCGGTGCGGCTGCTGCCGACGACGCGGCCGCACATGCTGAGCACGATCTTCAAGGATCTCGGCGATGGCGGGCCGGTGATCGGCGAGGACGTGTGGGAATCGTCGCGCTTCACGATCGCCCCGGTCGGCATGCGCGGCACCGAGGTGATGCGGCTGAGCCAGTATCTCGCGCTCGCCCATGTCGAGTTCGCGCTGCTCAACGGAATCCGCCGCTACACGATGATCGGCGAGACCCACCGGGTCGCCACCGTCGTCGCGATGGGCTGGCGGGTGCGGCCGCTCTGCCTGCCGACCCAGTGCGGCGACAAGAAGATCGTGTCGATGGAAGTGTCGATCGACGAGGACACGCTGGCGATGATGCGGCGCCGTTTCGGCATCCGCCACAGCGTGCTGGCGACGAGCGCCAATGTGACCGCGTCATGATCCCCGAGCGCTTCCGGCATCTCGATCCCGGCACCCTCGACGCCGGCACCCGCACGCTGCTGGACCGCGGCTATTGCATCCTGCGCGGGATCGTGCCGGCGGCGCGGATCGAGGCGATGAGCCGCAGCCTCGACACGCGGTTCGCGCGCACGCCTTATTGCGTCGGCGATTTCCATGGCGCCCGCACCAAGCGCTTTCACCGGCTGCTGGCGCGGCTCGACGGCGCCGAGACGCTGGCCATGCATCCGGCAATCCTCTCGGCGATAAAGGCCGCGCTCGGCAGCTGGTGCGACTTTCCCGAGATCAACCTGACCCAGGGGCTCGAGGTCCATCCCGGCGCGCCGGCGCAGATCCCGCATACCGACCAGGCGATGTGGCCGTTCGCGCCCAAGGGCGCGATGGAGCTGTGCGTCAACGTCTTCTGGCCATTGGGCGCCTTCACCGAGGAAAATGGCGCGACCCGTTTGTGGCCGGACACGCATCACAGGCCGCGCGTGCCGGACGATCCGCTCGGTGAGGCGGAGATCGCCCGAATGGAACCGGGCGATGCGCTGATCGTGCTCGGCTCGACCGTTCACGGCGCCGGCGCCAACCGCTCGGCGGCGCCGCGCCGCGCCGCCATCGTCAGCTACTGCCTGGGCTGGCTCAAAGCCTATGAGAACCAGTCGCTCGCTTATCCGCCCGACATCGTGCGGACCATGGATCCGGAGCTGACCGCGATGCTCGGCTATCGCTGGCACCGGCCCAATCTCGGCACCTATGACGGCCAATGCCCGTCGATCCTGCTCGAGCAGGAGGTGCCAGACCATTTGGCCACGGTCGACGCCCTGTCGGCCGACCATGAACGGCTGGTCGCGCGGTTCGCCGCGCGCCAGGCCGAGCTTGCGGGAGTAGCGTAGGATGGACGTGACGATCGGATTCGAACCGTGCGGGATCGCGGAAGCGCCGCTGCCCTGCGCGACCGACGGCAAGCTTCGCCAGAACGGGCGCAGCCATGCCGGCATATCCAGGCCGGCGAAGGCGGAGACGGAAGCGCGCGACATGATCGCGCTGCCGCGCGACCTGTTCGAGCAATTGCTGGCGCTGGCGCGTGTGATCGAGCCCGAGCTCGAGGTCGAGCCGCAGGTTCTCGCCTGGCCGCCGCGGAGCGACAAGGACAGGCAGGGCGGCAGCGTCGCGCTCGCCCGCAAATTCTACCAGCTTCGGCGCCGGCGGGATGCCTATTTCGACGCCATGCTGTTCGCCGAGCCCGCTTGGGACATGCTGCTCGATCTCTATATCGCCGAGTCCGAGCGGCGGCAGGTTGCCGTGCTGACTGCCTGTATCGGCGCCGCGGCGCCGCAGACGACCGCGATCCGCTGGATGCGGGTGCTCGAGATGCAGGGCCTGATCCGGCGCGAGACCGATCGCAACGACGCCCGGCGCATCTATGTGCGGCTGACCGAGCCGGCGGTCCGGATGATGCGCAATCTGCTGCTCGAGGCCCAGATGATCGTCGAACGGAGCTGAGCTTCGCGCGACATCGCCTTGTCATAAATGCGGTCTAGTCGAGGTCACGGCACTTCCTGCCCCCAAAACCTCCCTAGTGGGCTCCGGCTTCGCGCCGGGGCCCCCCTTTTTTCGAGTCACAGCCGCGCCAGAGCGGGAATCAGGCCGGCAAAATCGTCGATCACCGCATCCGCGGCCAGCGCCTCGGCCGGGCGGTCGGAAAAGCCGAAGCTGACCGCGACGAACGGGACGCGCGCCGCCCGGGCGGTGTCGGCATCGACGATCGAATCGCCGACGAAGACGGCACGACCGCCACCGGCGCGCGCGATCGCCGCGGCGAGCGGCGCCGGATCGGGCTTGCGCACGGCCAGGGTGTCGCCGCCGACGATCGCGTCGAATCGTCCGTGCCAGCCGATCGCGTCGACCAGCAAATGGGTGAGCCGTTCCGGCTTGTTGGTGCAGATGGCGAGGCGGACGCCGCCGTCGCGCAGGGCGGCGAGCGCCGCGTCGAGCCCGTGATAGGCGCGCGTGCCGACGCAGACGTTGGCGGCATAATAGTCGATGAAATGCGGATAGCCCTGTTCGACGAGGCTCTCGGACGAGTCGCCGCTCCTCGCCAGGCCCTTGCGCAGCAGCGCCCTGGCGCCGTGGCCGATGAGGTGGCGGACCTCCTCGCGATCGACCTGCGGACGCCCGAGCCGGTCGAGCGCGTGGTTCAGCGCGGCGGCGAGATCGGGCGCGGTGTCGGCAAGGGTGCCGTCGAGATCGAAGACGACGACGTCGAAGTGGAAAGGCGGCATGTCGCCGCTTTAGTCGCATTGGGCGGTTTCGAAATCGCCGATTGCCGCTCAATGAGCGCGCATTCTATGTTTTCGTGGGAGGCACGCAGGGAATGGGGCAGGGGAAATGGCGTCTGGCGCCGCTCGCGGCGGCACTGATTGCCGCGGCGGCCAATGGTCAGGAGCGGCCGGCACCGGCGCGGATCGAGCTGCCGCGGGACTTCGAGCCTCGCTATCCCGAAGGTGGCGGCCTGCGCATCCTTGTCGACGAGGCTCATAACAATCTCCACGATGCAGGCGGCACCTATGCGCCGTTCGCCTGGCTGGCGTCGCGCGACGGTCATCTGATCGGGCGGAACAGCAATGCTTTCCCTTCGCCGGCGCTGGAGCGGGCGCAGGTCCTTGTGATTGCCAATGCGCGGCCACCGCGTGGACGCCGGTCGGGCGAAGCGATGGCAGCGGCGGAAATCGACGCATTGATCGCATGGATCGAGCGCGGCGGCGCTTTGCTGCTGGTGGTCGACCATGATCCTTTTCCGAACTTCGTCGCTGCACTCACAGCCCGCCTCGGCGTGCGCGTCCTCGGCGATGCCGACAGAGGCCGGGGCGCCGACCAAGACCTGTTCGAAAGGCGGCGAGATCCGTCAGGTGCGCCGTTTCCGGGGCTCGGCTCTGACCGGGCCCGACGACTCGCTCCCCCTGTTGCTGCTCGACGAGCGCTGGCTGGTCGGCGAGCGCGCTGCGCCGGCTGGCGCCGCGCAGGCTGTCGCGTTTCGCCGCGGCAACGGGCGCGTGATCGTCGCCGGCGAAGCGGCCATGTTCACTGCGCAGGCGGTCGGGGAGAACCGGCGACTGATGGGGATCGGCGCCGAAGGCACAGGCGACAATATCCGTTTCGTCCTCGCGGCGCTCCAATGGCTCGGTGCACCCCAATCCTGTTCGACCACTGAAGCGGGACGTGATTAAAGTCCGACGTCGCGACGCCCGCCGCTATGGAAATGGCAAGTTATCCATGGCATCTGCCCGTCACGCATGAGCACAGGAAATGACTTCGCCGCCGTGATCCTTGCCGCCGGCATGGGGACGCGGATGAAATCGGCGCTGCACAAGGTGATGCATCCGATCGCGGGCCGGCCGATGCTCGGCCATCTGCTCGACAGCGTCGACTCCCTCTCGCCCGCGCACAAGGTGGTCGTCGTGGGCAGCGGCCGTGAGCAGGTCGAGCCGTTCGTGGCAGGGCAGGGCGGCCGGGTCGTCGTGCAGGAGCCGCAGCTCGGCACCGCCCATGCGGTCCAGCAGGCCGAGGGCGCGCTGCCGGGCTTCGACGGCGACGTGCTGATCCTCTATGGCGACACGCCCTTCGTCACGGCCGACACGATGGCGCGGATGCGCGAGCGGCTGAACGCGGCCGATGCGCCGGCCGTCGTGGTGGTCGCCTTCCGCCCGGACGATCCGAAACATTATGGCCGGATCCTCGCCGAGGGTGACGGCACGATCCGCAAGATGGTCGAATATAAGGATGCGAGCGAGGCGGAACGCGCGCTCGACCTGTGCAATTCGGGGCTGATGGCGGCGCGGGCCGCCGATCTCTGGGCGCTGCTCGCGCGGGTCGGCAACGACAATGCTGCCGGCGAATATTACCTGCCCGACGTGGTCATGATCGCCGCCGCCGACGGGCGGCGCTCGGCGGTGATCGAGGTGCCGGCCGACGAGGTCGAGGGGATCAACAGCCGCGCCGAACTGGCCCGGCTCGAGCTCGCCTGGCAGCAGAGGCGGCGCGCGGCGGCGATGGCCGACGGCGTGACGCTGATCGCGCCGGAGACGGTCTGGTTCTCGCATGACACGGTGGTCGGCCGCGACACGGTGATCGAGCCCAATGTCGTGTTCGGGCCGGGCGTGACGATCGGCGAGAATGTGAAGCTGCGCGCGTTCAGCCATGTCGAAGGCGCGACCGTCGCGGCCGGCGCCGAGATCGGTCCGTTCGCGCGGCTGCGGCCCGGCGCCGAGATCGGCACCAAGGCCAAGGTCGGCAATTTCGTCGAGGTGAAGAAGGCGCGGCTGGGCGAAGGCGCCAAGGCCAACCATCTCGCCTATCTCGGCGATGCCGAGATCGGCGCCGGCGCCAATATCGGCGCGGGCACGATCACCTGCAATTATGACGGCTATTTCAAATATCGCACGGTGATCGGGGAGGGGGCGTTCATCGGCTCCAACTCGGCGCTGGTGGCACCGGTGACGATCGGCGCGGGCGCGCTGGTCGGCGCCGGCTCGGTCGTGGTCCGTGACGTGGCCGCGGACGCGGTCGCGACCGCGCGCGGCGAGCAAAAGGAAAAGCCGGGCGCGGCGGCCAGGTTCCGCGAACGGATGCAGGCCAAGAAGGCGGCGAAGTAAGGTTTGCGGCAAGCGCAGGCCACAGAGAGTCGAGTGCTGGGAGAGCGTAAACAAGATGTGTGGAATCATCGGCATCGTCGGGAAATCGGAAGCGGCCTCGCGGCTGATGGACGGCCTCAGGCGGCTCGAATATCGCGGCTATGACAGCGCCGGCATCTGCACGATCGTCGAGAACCGGCTCGAGCGGCGGCGCGCCGAGGGCAAGCTCGACAATCTCTCCCGCGAGCTCGCGGCGGCGCCGCTGCCGGGCGTGGTCGGCATCGCCCATACACGCTGGGCGACCCATGGCGCGCCGACCGTCGGCAATGCCCATCCGCACGTGGTCGACGGCGTCGCTGTCGTCCACAACGGCATCATCGAGAATTTCAAGCCGCTGCGCGAGGAGATGCAGGCCAAGGGCCGCACGTTCCTCAGCGAGACCGACAGCGAGGTAGTCGCCCATCTCGTCGACGAGCAGCTGAAGCTGGGCAAGGGGCCGCAGGATGCGGTCGCGACGGTGCTGCCGCGGCTGCACGGCGCCTTCGCCCTGGCGATCCTGTTCCGCGACCATCCCGGCATGATCGTCGGCGCGCGGCTCGGCGCGCCGCTCACCGTCGGCTATGGCGCGGGCGAGAATTACCTCGGATCCGATGCGCTGGCGCTCGCCGCGCTGACCCAGAAGATCGCCTATCTCGACGAAGGCGACTGGGCGGTGGTGACCCATGACGCGGTCCGGATCTTCGACCGCGAGAACAAGCCCGTCGAGCGAGAGACGGTCGCCTCGGGCGCGAGCGCAGCGCGGATCGAGAAGGGCAATCATGCCCATTATATGCAGAAGGAGATTTTCGAGCAGCCGGTCGTCGTCGCCCAGACGCTGAGCTCCTATGTGCGGCCGCTCGAGCAGAAGGTGGCGCTGCCGCAGATGGATTTCTCGTTCGCGCCGGTGCCGCGGATCACGATCGTCGCCTGCGGCACCAGCTTCTATGCCGGCATGGTCGCCAAATATTGGCTCGAGCGGTTCGCGCGGGTGCCGTGCGACCTCGATGTCGCCTCGGAGTTCCGCTATCGCGAGCCGGTGCTCGAGCCGGGCGGGCTCGCCTTGTTCATCAGCCAGAGCGGCGAGACCGCCGACACGCTCGCGGCGCTGCGCCATGCGCGGGCGATGGGCCAGAAGATCGCCGTCGTTGTCAACGTGCCGACCAGCTCGATGGCGCGCGAGGCCGACCTGCTGCTGCCGACCCATGCCGGCCCGGAGATCGGCGTCGCCTCGACCAAGGCCTTCACCTGCCAGCTGGCGGTGCTGGCCGCGCTCGCCGCCAAGGTCGCGCGCGACAAGGGCGCGATGAGCGAGGAGGAAGAGCGCGAGATCGTGCTTCATCTGACCGAGGCGCCGGCGGCGATGAACGCCGCGCTCGGCCATGACGAGGACATTGCCGCGATGGCGCACGTCATCGCCAGGGCGCGCGACGTGCTCTATCTCGGCCGCGGCCAGGATTATCCGCTCGCGCTCGAGGGCGCGCTCAAGCTGAAGGAGATCAGCTACATCCACGCCGAGGGCTATGCGGCGGGCGAGATGAAGCACGGACCGATCGCGCTGATCGACGACAATGTGCCGATCATCGTGCTGGCCCCGTCCGGACCTTTGTTCGAGAAGACGGTGTCGAACATGCAGGAGGTGCAGGCGCGGGGCGGCCAGGTGGTTTTGATCTCCGATGCGGAAGGGATCGCCCAGGCCGGCGAGAGGACGATCGCGACGATCGAGATGCCGCAGGTCCACCCGCTGATCGCGCCGCTCGTCTATGCGGTGCCGGTGCAATTGCTCGCTTACCATGTCGCGGTCGCGAAGGGCACGGACGTCGACCAGCCGCGCAACCTGGCGAAGAGCGTGACGGTGGAGTGATCGCGCACGGGCGCGCGTTGGAGGCGATATGCGTTCCGGTGCTGGTCTGATTGCTCTCGCCCTGCTGGCGGCCTGCGCCCGCGAGCCTGCACCCGCTCCGGCGAATGAAACCCTGCCGGTGGATTCGGGGCCGGCCAATAGAGTCGAGCACGCGGACCCTGTGGCGGCTCCCGACCGGGCATCGCCGCAGGCGGCGGTCGAAATTGTCCGGACCTATTTTCGCCTCGTCGTCGAAGGCGGAGCGACGGACCGTCTCTGGGCGGAGGACAGTGCGGGCGGCGCCGAGCTGACGGCCTTGCTGTCGGGCCTGACCGATCTGCACGCCGAGGTGGGTGCGCCGGGCGCGATGGAGGGGGCGGCCGGCTCGTCCTATATCGAGGTGCCGGCGTCGATCGAGGCGCGGCGGCCGGACCGTGCGCGCTTCAGCCGGGAAGCCCGCTTCACCTTGCGCCGGGTCAACAATGTGCCGGGGGCGACGCCCGAGCAGCTGCGCTGGCGGATCCATTCGGTCGCGCTGGGAGACGATCGGACGCTGCCTTAAGCCGTCGTCTCCGGACGATCGAGCAAGCCGCTTGCGCCGCTCCGGTTGAAGGCAATTCCGAGCGACAGGCTTTCGGCAATCCGTGCCGCTTTTTCCTGGAGCGCGGCCGCGGCTTCGGGCGCGAACAGATGGGTTGTGGTTTCCCGCCACAGGCCGAGCCAGCGCGCGAAACGCGCGTCGGTGATCGCGTCGGCGTGGCGCAGATGGGCGGGCAGGGGGCGTCCCTTGTAGCGGCCGCTGCCGAGCATCACCGACGACCAGAAGGCCTGCAGCGTCTCGAGATGCGCCGGCCAATCCTCGACGGCGGCCTCGAAGATCGGCCCGATGTCGGGATCGCGCCGGACCCTGGCATAGAAAGCGGGCACGAGCGCCCGCAGCGAATCTTCACTAATCTTTTGAAATTGCATCGGATTCGACTATCGATCCGACCTCGATTCCGCAACCGGTCAGGCGGCGAGGCGCATCTCCAACCGGTCCATGATCTCGACCAGAGCATTGGCGAGATCGTACATCATCTGCTCGCTATGGGCGGGTCCGGGCGTGAAGCGCAGCCGCTCGGTGCCGCGGGGCACGGTCGGGTAATTGATCGGCTGGACGTACATGCCGTACTCGGCGAGCAGGATATCGCTGATCCGCTTCGCGCGGACCGGATCGCCGACCAGCAGCGGCACGATGTGGGTGACCGACGGCATCACCGGCAGCTTCGCCTCGGTGAAGATCGCCTTCAGCTTCGCGGCATTGGCCTGCTGGGCGTCGCGCTCGGCCTGGGATCGCTTCA
>JAYRLF010000078.1:0-12977 GCA_041905385.1 Allosphingosinicella sp. | reverse complement strand
CCTCGGCGAGGCGCGCCGCCTGCACGACCGGCTCGCGCTGCAGCCGGAGCCGCCGGCCCTGCTCGCGCAGCTGCTGCCGGCCTTGGTCGGCCATGCCGAGCTGGTCGATCTGCTCGCCCGCGCGCTGGTGCCGGCGCCGCCGCTCGACGCCGCCCAGGGCGGCTATATCGCCGAGGGCTATGACGCCGCGCTCGATGCGCTGCGCACGACCGGCGGCGAGGGGCGGCGCGCGATTGCCGCGCTCGAGGCCCAGTACCGCGCCCAGACCGGCATTTCCTCACTCAAGATCCGGCACAACAATGTGCTCGGCTATCATATCGAGGTCCCGGCCCGGAACGCCGAGAAATTGATGGCGGCCGAATCGGGCTTCACCCACCGCCAGACCCTGGCCGGCGTCGTCCGCTTCAACGCGCCCGATCTGCACGAGCAGGCGATCCGCGTCGGCCAGGCCGGCGCGCACGCGCTGGCGGCCGAAGCGGCCCATCTCGAGGAGCTGACCGAGGCCGCCTTGGGCCGCGCCGAGCCGATCGCCGCCGCGGCCGATGCGCTCGCCCGGCTCGACGTCGCCGCCGCCTTGGCCGAGCGCGCGGTCGAGGGCGGCTGGTGCCGGCCGCTGTTCAGCGAGGACCTGCGCTTCGATATCGAAGCCGGCCGCCATCCGGTGGTGGAGGAGGCGCTGCGCGTCGCCGGCCAGCGCTTCGTCGCCAATGACTGCCGCCTGACCGAGGAGTCGCGGCTCTGGCTCGTCACCGGCCCGAACATGGGCGGCAAGTCGACCTTCCTGCGCCAGAACGCGCTGATCGCGATTCTCGCCCAGGCCGGCTCGTTCGTGCCGGCGGCGAGCGCGACCCTGGGCCTGGTCGACCGGCTGTTCAGCCGGGTCGGCGCGTCGGACAATCTCGCCCGCGGCCGCTCGACCTTCATGGTCGAGATGGTCGAGACCGCCGCGATCCTGGCGCAGGCGACGAGCCGCAGCTTCGTCATCCTCGACGAGGTCGGCCGCGGCACCTCCACCTATGACGGCCTCGCCATCGCCTGGGCGGTGGTCGAGGCGATCCACGATCGCTGCAAGTCCCGCTGCCTGTTCGCGACCCATTATCACGAGCTTACCCGGCTCGCCGAGCGGCTCGACGCCTTGTCGCTCCACCATGTCCGCGCCCGCGAATGGAAGGGCGACCACGTCCAGCTGCACGAGGTCGCCACCGGCCCGGCCGACCGCAGCTACGGCATCGCCGTCGCCAAATTGGCCGGCCTGCCGCCGCCGGTGTTGGCCCGGGCCAAGTCGGTGCTCGCCAAATTGGAGGAAGGCCGCGCCGCCACCGGCGGCATCGCCGCCGGCCTCGACGACCTGCCCTTGTTCGCCGCGACGCCGCGCGAGGAGGCCGCGCCGGATCCGCTCCAGGCGGCCTTGGCCGAGATCGAGCCGGACAGCCTCAGCCCGCGCGAGGCGCTCGACCTCATCTATCGGCTCAAGCGGATCCAGGCGGAGGCGGGCTGATGGCGGCGCGGTTCGAAGCGATCCCGAGCCGGCGCGAGATCATCGATCGCCGCGCCGTCGCCGATCGCCTGCTCGCCGCCGACCGTCCCGCCGCGGCCGACATCCTGAAAGCGGCCTTGTCCGACGGCCGCGCCGAGATCGCGCGCCGCTTCGCCGAACGGCCTTATGCCGGTAGCGAGACCGCCTCGGCTTATGCCTTCCTGACAGACCAGCTGCTGCGCCTCGCCTACGATTACGTTACCCAGAAGATGCACAAGCTCGCCAATCCGACCACGTCGGAGCGGCTGCTGCTGATGGCGGTCGGCGGCTATGGCCGCGGCGAAATGGCGCTCCATTCGGACGTCGACATCGCCTTCGTGACGCCGTGGAAGCCGAGCGACTGGACCGAGACGGTGGTCGAGGCCTTCCTCTATCTGCTCTGGGATCTCGGCCTCAAGGTGGGGCCGTCGGCGCGCAGCGTCGAGGAATTGATCAAGATCGCGATCGACGATCACACGGTCCGCACCGCGATCCTCGAGGCGCGCTACGTCTGGGGCGACGAGGCCCTGTTCGACGAGGTCCAGGCGCGCTTCTGGAAGAAGGTGGTGAGCGGCACGGCGCGCGCCTTCGCCAAGGAGAAATTGGACGAGCGCGACGCCCGCCACAAGAGGATGGGCGACAGCCGCTATGTCGTCGAGCCCAATGTCAAGGAAGGCAAAGGCGGGCTGCGCGACCTCCACACGCTCTTCTGGATCGGCAAATATGCCTATCAGCTGCGCGACGGCGCCGGCCTGGTCGAATCCGGCCTGCTGTCGTCGGCCGAGCTCAAGCAGTTCCAGCGCGCCGAACGCTTCCTCTGGGCGGTGCGCTGCCACCTCCACATCCTCGCCGGCCGGGCCGAGGAACGGCTCACCTTCGATTATCAGCGCGAGATCGCCGAGCGGATGAACTATGCCGACCGGCCCGGCAAGGCGCCGGTCGAGCGCTTCATGCGCCACTATTTCCTGCACGCGAAAACGGTCGGGGACCTGACCGGCGTCTTCCTCGCCCATCTCGACGAGAAGTTCGCCGCGCGCGGCCGCCGCTTCGGCCTGCCGGCGATCCGGCGGCGGCCCGGCAAGCTCGAAGGCTTCGTGCTCGACCGCGGCCGGCTCGCCGTGCCGGACGAGGATTTCCTCGCCGCCGATCCGGTCCGCCTGATCCAGATGTTCGCGCTCGCCGACCGGTTCGAGCTCGAGATCCATCCCCTGGCGATGCGCTCGGCCGCCCATCACAGCAAGCTGATCGACAACAAGGTCCGCGCCGATCCGCGCGCCAACGCCCTCTTCCTCGACGTGCTCTGCAGCCCGCGCGATCCGGAAACGGTGCTTCGCTGGATGAACGAGGCCGGCGTGTTCGGCCGCTTCGTTCCGGACTTCGGCCGGGTCGTCGCTCGCATGCAGTTCGACATGTACCACCATTATACGGTCGACGAGCATTCGATCCGGGCGATCGGCCTGCTGTCGCGGATCGAGAAGGGCGAGCTCAAGCAGGACCACCCGCTCTCGACCGGCCTGTTCAAGCGGATCTCGTCGCGCCGTACCCTCTATGTCGCGGTGCTGCTGCACGACATCGCCAAGGGCCGCGGCGGCGATCATAGCGTGCTCGGCGCGGACATCGCCCGCACCCTCTGTCCGCGGCTCGGCCTCACCGAGGCGGAGACCGAGACGGTCGCCTGGCTGGTGCGCTGGCACCTGTTGATGTCGGCGACCGCGTTCAAGCGCGATCTCGCCGATCCGAAGACGATTCAGGATTTCGTCGAGCGGGTGAAGAGCCTGGAGCGGATGCGATTGCTGCTGATGCTGACCGTGGTCGACATCCGCGCGGTCGGCCCCGGCACCTGGAACAATTGGAAGGCGCAGCTGCTGCGCGACCTGTTCGAAGCGGCCGAGGAGGTGCTGCGGCTCGGCCACAAGCAGAAGGGCCGCAAGGAGCGGATCGCGGCGATCCAGGAGGAGTTGGCGGATCGGCTCGGCTGGGACGAGGCGCGCTTCGCCCGGCTGGCCTGGCGGCTGCCCGACTCCTATTGGCTGGCCGAGCCGATCGCCGTGCTCGAGCGCAACGCACTCTTCCTAGATGCATCTGATCGCGGTCCGGACGCGGCCGGGCCGCTCGACATTCGCGCCCAGGACGAACGCGGCGCGACCGCGGTCACCATCTATGCCGAGGACCAGCCCGGCCTGTTCTACCGGCTCGCGGCGGCGATCAGCCTGGTCGGCGGCAACATCATCGACGCCCGCATCCACACCACCAATGACGGCATGGCGCTCGACAATTTCCTCGTCCAGGACATGAACGGCGCCGCCTTCGCCGACGCCCACCAGCTGAAGCGGCTCGAGGATTCGGTGATGCGCGCGCTCGCCGGCCAGGAGCCGCTGCGCGACCGGCTCGCCGCCCGCGCGCTGCCGCTGCGCCGCGCCGAGGCATTCGCGATCCAGCCGGCCGTGTTCATCGATAACAAGGCGTCGAACCGCTACACCGTCATCGAGATCAACGCCCGCGACCGTGCCGCTTTGCTGTGCGAGCTCGCCCAGGCGATGTTCGAATCCAAGGCGGTGATCCACTCCGCCCACATCGCCACTTATGGCGAGCGCGCCGTCGACGTCTTCTATCTGACCGACGCCAGCGGCGCGAAGATCGAGGCGGATGCGAAGCTGAAGACGCTGCGGGAGCGGGTCCTCAAGGCGGCTGGGCCGGGGACGTCGGCCCGCAAGGCGGCTTAGGGGCAGACTCAAATTTAAAAGTCCAAGTTCCCCGGCGAAATTGTCAGGTGAGCAATGCCCCGTGCTCAGCCACGTCCGGGGGACGTGGCGACCTGACAATGGGGTCCAGTTGGGCCGTCGAACTGGGTCCCGGCCTTCGCCGGGACACACCAACATCGGACGAAAGCCAATTGCAGAGCGGTCCGAAAGGAAAAAGGCCTCGCCGTTTCCGGCGAGGCCCTCCTCCCCCTAGCTCTTGGTCCGCTCAGAAGCGGAAGCGGCCGGTGATGCCGTAGGTCCGCGGCTCGGCCAGGAAGCTGGCGAACAACTGGTTGGCGACGCCGCCGAACGCCTGAACCTGGGCGCGGCTGTTGCCGCCCTGGAACGGCGCGTTGAACGCGACCTGCTGATAATTGGTGTTGAACAAATTCTGCGCCCAGACTTCGACCGCCCAGCGCTGGCCGGGTCCGCGGACGCCGAGGCGGGCGTTGATGATCGCGAACGCATCCTGCTCCTTCTCCGGGAACAGGTCGGAGCCGGTGTTGAAGTTCGAGGTCAGGCGGCCGTCGACATAGACCAGGCCGCTGAGCCCGGTATTGCCGATGTCCGGCGTCCAACTGACCGAGCCGGTCACCACCGTCGATGGCGCGTTCGACAGATTGTCGCCGGGCAGCAGGAACAGCGCCGGATCGAGCGGCGTGCCGGTGTCGCGGCCGACCAGGTCGTCGCGATAGCGGGTATTGGCCAGGGTCAGGCCGCCGCGGATGGTGAGATCCGGATGCGGGAAGATCGCCGCCTCGATCTCGACGCCGGTGGTCAGCACGCCGGCTTCGACATCGTCGACTGCGCAGGCGCCGGTGGTGCCGCTGGCGTCGGAATCGGTGGTGCCGAGATCGGTGCCGCAGCCGTTGATGTTCTGGACCAGGAAGACCGAGCCGTTGAACGTGTTCAGCTGGAAGTTGCTGAAGCGCTGATGGAAGGCCGCGATGTTCAGCAGGAACATGCGGTGCGTGAACTTCATGCCGATTTCATAGGCGTTCACGGTCTCGGCATCGAACTGGAGGTTGCCGGTGCCGAACGGAGCGCCGCGCGAGCCGATGTTGCGCGGATCGGTCGGCGAGAAGATCGGCAGGCCGAGCGCCGAGCGGTCGAGGTTGAAGCCGCCGGCCTTGTAGCCGCGCGAATAGCTTGCGTAGAGCAACAGGCGGTTGTTCGGGCGGAAGGACAGCACGCCGGTGCCGGTCCATTCATCCTCGCTGCGCTCGTCCTGCAGGTTGAGAGCGTTGAGCGCGCTCGACGAATTGCCCTGGCAGGTGACGTTGACGATGCCCTGCGCGAGCGGCTGCAGCGTCGCCGGCAGCGCCGCGGCGCCGCCCGGCAGGAACGGTGCGAAGAACGCCTGCTGGGCGACGCAAGCGGTGTTGTTGTTGTTGAAATTGGCCGAGAATTCCTTGTCCTCGTTGGTATAGCGAAGACCGACGGTCAGGCTCAGCTGATCGGTGATGTTGAAGATGTTGTGGGTGAAGATCGCCCAGTTGCGGCTGTCCTGGAAATAATTGGCATTGTTGTCGCCGACATTGACCACGGTGGTCAGGCGGTCGAGGCCGCCGAGAATGATCGGCGCGGCGGCTCCCAATTGCGCAGTCAGGGCGGCGCGACCGGTCGGGCTGAGACAGCCGGGCGCAGCCGGATTGCGCAGGGCAGAGACCGGGCTGACGTTGGCGACCAAGCGGCAGGCAATGAACGGCCCGTATTGTGCGCCGAACCTCAGATTGTCGCGGACCTGAAGGTCCTCGCTCGAGAAATAGCCGCCGATCAGCCAGTCGAGCCGGCCGCTGAACGCCGAGCCCTGCAGCCTCAGCTCCTGGGTGAAGGTACGGAAGCGGCGGAAGCTGTTGCCGTCGTCGGCGCGGAAGAGAAGGTCGACATTGTTGTAGTCGACGTCGCCCGGCTGCTCCGAACGATAGTGGCGATAGGCGGTGATCGAGGTCAGGGTGGCGCCGCCGAGATCATAGTCGATCTGGCCGGACACGCCCCAATCGCGGGTGTCGCCTTCGTAGCTCAGACCCGGCGTCACCGAGATGCGGCGATTATAGGGGTCGCCGGCCGAGGGCAGGATGCCCCCGAGACTGGTCAGGATGTCGACGATACGGTTGGTCGGCGCATAGGCGAAGTCGCCCGGCACGCCCGGGGTCGGATCGACGGTCTCGCGGGTCTCGACATAGACGGCGCCGCAGCAGCTTTCCTCGCGGGTCGTATAGTCGCCGATCAGGCGGATCGAGAGCGCGTCGTTCGGCTCGTAGAGCAGCTGGCCGCGCACGAAGATGCGGTTGCGGTCGTTGACCTCGGACTCGGTCCCGCCCGACGCGTTGACGACGTCGTAGAAGCCGTCGCGGCGGACATAGACCGCGTCGAGCCGGGCAGCGAGCCCTTCCGTCAAAGGTCCGGTCACCGATCCGGAAGCCCGGATATAGTCGTAATTGCCGTAGGTGAGCTCGACATTGCCGCCGAACTCGAATTCCGGCCGGCGGGTGATGATGTGGATCAGGCCGGCCGAGGCGTTGCGGCCGAACAGGGTGCCCTGCGGGCCGCGCAACACCTCGATCCGCTCGACCTCGCCGAGCTCGTTGAGGCCGATGCCGGAGCGCGAGCGGTAGACGCCGTCGATGAACACCGCGACCGAGCTCTCGAGGCCGGGATTGTCGCCGACCGTACCGATGCCGCGGATACGGGCCGAGCCGTTCGCCTCGGTGCCGGTCGAGGAGACGAGCAGCGACGGGGCGAGCTGGTTCAGCTGGCGGATGTCGTTGGCGCCGCTGTTCTGCAGCGATTCACCGCCGACCGCGGAGACGGCGAGCGGAACGTCCTGGAGGATCTGCCGGCGGCCCTGGGCCGTGACGATGATTTCCTGCTCGCTGCCTTCGCCGGCCTGATTGTCGACCGGCGGTTCCTCCTGTGCATAAGCGGGCGTCGCGAGCGCGGCGATCCCGGCGGACAGCAGCCAAAAGGTCTTCGACATATACCCCTCCCAAATATCTGATTGCTATTTGAGGAGAGGGCTAAACCGGATGTTGTCGTTCCGCCAGCAGAAAAACCGCAGTTTCCCGTAGGTTTCAGGGCGTTTATTGCAACAGTGCAACAGAATAGTTGCAACTTGCAACGGGCCCGAAATGGCTGACGTTACGGCAAGCTCGGCTTTCGGGCGGACATGATTCGAGCCCGCGACCGCCGCGCGCGCAGCGGTACGGCGCCAATCGGGTGGGAAGGGAAGCGAATCGGCCGCGACGGCGCGCTTATTTGGGCGCGATCACCATCAGCATCTGGCGGCCTTCCATGCGCGGATATTGCTCGACCTTGGCAAGGTCGGCGGTGTCGCCCTGGACCCGCTCGAGCAGGCGCATGCCGAGCTGGCCATGGGCGAGCTCGCGGCCGCGGAAGCGCAGGGTGACCTTCACCTTGTCGCCTTCGCCGAGGAACTTGTGGATCGACCGCATCTTCACGTCATAATCGTGGTCGTCGATGTTCGGACGCATCTTGATCTCCTTGATCTCCTGCGTCTTTTGCGACTTGCGGGCGAGGTTGGCCTTTTTCTGGGCCTCATATTTATATTTGCCGACGTCGAGGAACTTGCAGACCGGCGGATCGGCATTGGGCGACACCTCGACCAGGTCGAGGCCGGCTTCGGCCGCCTGCTCGATCGCTTCCGCGGTCAGCATCACGCCGAGATTTTCGCCATTTTCATCGATCACGCGCACCTTCGGCACGCTGATGAACTCGTTGAATCGGGGGCCGCTGAGCGGCGGGGCAGCCATGCGCCGGTTGAGAGGGGGACGTATGTTGAATTCTCCTGAGGCCGTAGGGATGCTTCACCTAGTGAATTAGGATGAAGATTGAAAGACGCGGACGCGAAGCGGTTCAGATATTTCGCGCCCGTGCCTATCCCGCCTCAGGAGGAGGAAAGCGGCCAGAGCCGGTCGACCGGCCGCTCGAGCACCCGCGCCGCGACCAGGTGCAGGACCGCCGGCGCCAACCGGCCGCGCGCGGCGGCGTCGGCGATCCAGTTTTCGATCGAGCCGCCGGTCTCGGTCCAGCGGTCCGCGCGCAACAGGCCGTAAAGGCCGGCGGCGAGCACATGCATGCCGTCATCGGCGCGGCGCCAGCGGTCGGCGGGATTGCGGGCGACGCCGAGCGCCTCGGAGATGAGCTGGTCGAGCGCTTCGCAGACATCCTCGTCGAGCAGCCCGTCCAGGGTCGTATAGCCCCAGCGCGGATCGTGCTCGCGGACGATCCGCATGATCAATTCGTCGCGCTGCAGCACCGCCAGCGCCGCGCGCGCCGCCGGGCCGTCCATCGGGAAAGGCGGGTGCAGCATTTCGTGCGCGGCGATCCGCACCGTGGTGGCGGCGTCGTAATCGTCGGCCTGGAGGAAGGTCTGGCCCTGCACCTTGACGCCGTGCGGCTTTGACCAGCGCAGCAGCACGATCTCGATCGCCGGCTCGAAGCTGCGACCGGTCAATTTCTCCTGCCAGCGGATCACGTCATAGCCGCGCAGGGCCCGCGCCGTCTCCTCGACGCGCCGGTCGAGCTCGGCGGTGCGGGCCTGGCGGAAGGCGACATAGCCGGCGTCGCGAAAGGCGGCGAAGACGGCGTGGATCCGCGCCGCACGGCCGGTCAGCCAGGTCCAGTCCGCGTCGTTCCAGTAGCGGCTCGCCTGATAAGCCGGCCGGATCCGGGCCTCGGGCGCAGCGAAGGCGGCGATCAGCTCGTCCAGGCTGTTCGCGCCCGAGCCCGACGCGACCGAGGCGAGCACCGGCCAGAACAGGCCGAAGCTCGATCGCTCCGCTTCCTCCCAAAGGCGCGGGATGGCGGCGCGCACCGGCGCCGGCAGAGCGGCAAGGAAGGCGTCTGCATCCTCCGCATAATAGCGCCGATAGATTTCCCGCCCCGACAACGGGCCGAGCAGGGCGATCGCATCGAGCGCCTCGGAGCTGCGCACGCGCCATTGCGTGCGCATCGGCTGGGACTGGAGGGCGGCGGCCGGGGCGGCGAGGCCGGCAAGCGCGAAGGCGAGAAACTGACGGCGGTCCATGAGGCGCACCCTAGGGGCGGCAGCACGCTCCGGCTTGAACGGACTTTGCCCTCAAGGCGCGAGGCGCCGCGCCCGCGATCGACCGGATCGCCCGGGCGAGATGCGCTTGGTCGGCAAAGCCGTGCTCCTGCGCCAACATGGCGATGCTCCCCGACCAGGTCGGCAGCGCCCCCGCGGCGCGCTGGGCCCGCGCCTCGAGCCGGAAGCGCTTCGGCGACACGCCATAAGCGCGCGCGAAGCCGCGGCTGACCGAGGCGGGGTCCAGCCCGGTCGCCTCGGCCCAGGCGCCGATCGCTAGGTCCGGATCGCGAGTGAGCGCTGCGGCGAGCCGGTCCGGCCAGTCGTCCGGCGTCTCGGCGCCGGGGCGGAAGCCGCTGCCGAGCAGGGCGGCCGCTTCATCCAGGTCGCGCTCGGCGGCGCGCGCCAACGCGTCGGGATCGGCGATCGAGCCGGCGCCGCGGACTGAAGCGACCGCGGGCAGGTTCAGCACGATCGCGCCGGCGGCGCCGAAATCGTCGCGATGCGCGCTCAGCGCCGGATGGGCGATCACCGTCCCGGGCCCGGCGCGCACCCGGCCACCGTCGCCCGCCTCCAGATAAGAGCCTTCGAGCACCACTGCGACATAGGGCTCGGCGTGGCGATGCCGCGCCAGACTTTCGCCCGCGCGGTGGCGAGTGATCATCCGCCGGCCAGATCGGGCGGCAGCGCCTCGGTCCGCAGCCGCTCGACCACCGCATCGAGCGCCAGCACCTCCTGGCGCGCATCGGCGCCCAGGGGCCGTAGCGCGATCGTCCTTTCCTCGGCCTCGCGCTTGCCGACGACGAGCAGATAGGGGACCTTGCCGAGGCTGTGCTCGCGCACCTTGTAGTTGATCTTCTCGTTGCGAAGATCGGCCTCGGCGCGGAGGCCGGCGGCGTTGAGCTTCGCCACCACCTCGCGCGCATAATCGTCGGCGTCGGACACGATCGTCGCCACCACCGCCTGGACCGGCGCCAGCCAGAGCGGGAATCGGCCGGCATGATGCTCGATCAGGATGCCGATGAAGCGCTCGAACGTGCCGAGGATGGCGCGGTGGAACATGACCGGCCGGTGCCGCTCGCCATCCTCGCCGACATAGGACGCGTCGAGCCGCTCGGGCAGGACATAATCGAGCTGCAGCGTGCCGCACTGCCAGGTCCGGCCGATCGCGTCGGTCAGATGGAATTCGAGCTTGGGCGAATAGAAGGCGCCCTCGCCCGGCAATTCCTCCCAGCCATAATCCGCCGTCGCCCGGCCGGTCAGCTTGACCGCCTCGCGCAGGTCGGATTCGGCCTTGTCCCACATCTCGTCGCTGCCGAAGCGCTTCTCGGGCCTCAGCGCGAGCTTGATCGCATAATTTTCGAAGCCGAGGTCGCGATAGACGAGGTCGAGCAGGTCGCAGAAGGCCCGCGTCTCCTCGATGATCTGGTCCTCGCGGCAGAAGATATGGGCGTCGTCCTGGGTGAACTGCCGCACCCTGAGGATGCCGTGCAGCGCGCCGTGCGGCTCGTTCCTGTGGCAGCAGCCGAACTCGGCGAGCCGCAGCGGCAGGTCGCGATAGGATTTGATCCCCTGGCGGAAGATGAGGACGTGCGCCGGGCAGTTCATCGGCTTCAGCGCCATCAGATCGCCGGTGCCGGACAGGACCGGCGCGTCCTCCTCGGTGCCGGGCACCTCGTCGGGCACCACGAACATATTCTCGCGATACTTGCCCCAGTGGCCGGACTGCTCCCACTGGCGCGCGTCCATGATCTGCGGCGTCTTCACTTCCTGATAGTCGGCCGCGTCGAGCCGGCGGCGCATATAGGCCTCGAGCGCCCGCCAGATCAGATAGCCCTTGGGATGCCAGAAGACCGAGCCATGGGCCTCCGCCTGGAGGTGGAACAGGTCCATCTCCTGGCCGATCCTGCGATGGTCGCGCTTGGCCGCTTCCTCGAGCCGCAGCAGATGCGCCTCGAGCTGCTTCCTGTTGAGCCAGCCGGTGCCGTAGATCCGCGAGAGCTGCGGATTGTTCTGGTCGCCGCGCCAATAGGCGCCCGAGACGCGCGTCAGCTTGAAGGCGTCGGGATCGACCTTGCCGGTCGATGCGAGGTGCGGGCCGCGGCACAGGTCGATCCAGTCGCCCGTCCGGTACATGGAGATGGTCTCGTCCTCGGGCAGCTCCATCACCCATTCGGCCTTGAACGCCTCGCCCTGCTCGCGGAAGAAATCGCGCACCCGCTCGCGCGACCATTCCTCGCGGACCAGCGGCGTGTCGGCGCGGATGATGCGGCGCATCTCCTCCTCGATGACCGGCAAATCCTCCTCGGTGAACGGGCCGCGCTCCGGCGCCGGGGCGAAATCGTAATAGAAGCCGTCGTCCGTCGCCGGGCCGAAGGTGATCTGCGTGCCCGGGAACAGCCTCTGCACCGCCTCGGCGAGGATATGGGCGTAATCGTGCCGGACCAGCTCGAGCGCGTCGGCCTCGTCGCGCGCCGTGATCAAAGCGAGCGCGGAATCGCCCTCGAACGGGCGGTTGAGATCGCGCACCTCGCCGTTGACGCGCGCCGCCATCGCCGCCTTGGCGAGGCCCGGCCCGATCGCCGCCGCGACGTCGGCCGGCGTGGTTCCGGCCTCGACCTCGCGGACGGATCCGTCGGGAAGCGAGATTCGGAATGGCTTGGTCATCGGTCGAACGGGGCTCCAGCGGGAATTCGTGCCGCCGCATGAGATAGGGCGTCCGGCCTGTCAAGAAAGGGCGGACGTTCGACGACTGCCGCGCAAATCCTGCTCCATGTCGTTTCGCGGCCGGTCCGGTGATGGTAAAAGCATGGCGCTCCGACTTGGAGCATTTAGCCGAAGAAAGGGGGTTACCATGGTAAGGAAGTTTGTTTCCGCGACCGTTTCGGCCGCCCTTTGTCTGATGTCCGTCGCGCCCGGCGCCGCCGTCGCGCAGGACTATCGTTTCACCGGCTTCGATGCGCCGCGCGGCACGAGCGCGACGCTCAACCTGCGCGTTCCGTTCGGCAATGCGCAGGCGCAGCGGCAAAGGGTCACCTACGGCCTTGCCCTGCGCCAGGGGCAGGTCTTCGCGACGCCCAATATGGACGGGCAGACGATGACCCGCGCGATCAACCTCGCCGACCTGCGCTTCACCGGCGACGAGGTGCGCCAGGCGCGGATTGCGGGCTTCGATCTCGCCAATCTCGAGGCAGAGCAGCGCCGGATGAACCTGACCGGCGAAGGCAACACGCTGTGGATCGTCGTCGGCCTGGTTGCGGCCGGCGTCGCGATCTGCCTGCTCGCCGACTGTTTCGACGGCGACGACAGCAGTTCGAGCGACTGACCCGTCCGGCGGGCGCCGCGGCAGCGCGCTTCCGCTTTCCCTAGTGCCGAAGAGGCTGCTAGGCGCCCGCCATGGACCGGATCGACCATCTCGACGAAGGCGGCCACCGGCTCGCCTTTCGCCATCGCGCGGGCCGCGGCCCGACCCTCGTCTTCCTGCCCGGCTACATGTCCGACATGGAGGGCGGCAAGGCGATGGCGCTCGACGCCTGGGCCGGATCGCAAGGCCGGGCGATGCTGCGCTTCGACTATGCCGGCTGCGGCGCCAGCAGCGGCGCCTTCGAGGCGCAGCCGCTGGCGCGCTGGCGCGACGACGTGCTGGCGATGA
>JAYRLF010000520.1:0-2365 GCA_041905385.1 Allosphingosinicella sp. | reverse complement strand
CTACGCGCGGTCCCCCTCCCCATCACTTCGCGACAGGGAGGATAAACGCTCGCGCCACTCCTCCGGCGCCTCGACCTCGACCACCCTGCCCTCGCCTTCCGCGCGCAGCCGCAAGCGCAGCGCGTCCGGCCAAAGCCAGGGCAGCCGCTCCGGCCATTCGATCACCAGCACCGCCTCGCCGCGGGCATCGTCGATGCCGAGCTCGCCCAGTTCCTCCGGATCCTCGATCCGGTAGAGATCGACGTGCCACAGCGGGATCCGCACCTGTGGCGGCTCGTAGGTGACGACGATCGGGAAGGTCGGGCTTCCGACGTCGCCCCGATAGCCGAGTCCGCGCAATATGCCGCGGGCCAGCGTCGTCTTGCCCGCGCCGAGCGTGCCGAACAGGGCGATCACGTCGCCGGCGCGGAGGCGAGCCGCGAGCGTTGCGCCGAAGGCCTCGGTCGCCGCCGCGTCGTCGAGCCGGGCGATCACTGCTCGGCGACGCGCCGGGCAGGATAGACCGCCTGCTGGCCGGCGGTGCGCGGCAGGGTGATGATCACCGTCGTGCCGGCGCCGAGCTCGGACTGCAGCGCGATCGAGCCGCCATGGGCCTCGATGAACTGCTTGGCGAGCGGCAGACCCAGCCCGACCGCCGCCGACTCGTCGGTGCGCCCATCCGCGGTGCGGGTAAAGCGGTCGAACACGCGCGGCTGGTCGGCGGGTGCGATCCCGCTGCCATTGTCGGACACGATGACGCGCGCTTCCTCGCGATCGCCCTCCGCCCGCAGCAGCACCCGTCCGCCCTCGTCTGTGTAGAGCAAGCCGTTGTTGAGGATGTTGGTGAGCGCCTGCCCGAGCCGGCGGGTATCGCCGGTGACCACGCCCGCCGACGGCTCGATCTCGACCACCAGCTCGATCGAACGCCTCTCGGCCAGATCGTGGGCGGATGCGGCGACCTCCTCGCACAAGGCAGGCAGGGAGATCTCATCCTCGGCGAGCAGCAGGCTGCCCATGTCGCTCTGCGTCAGGTCGAGCACATTGTCGATCAGCGCGCCGAGCCGGCCGACGCTGTCCAGGATGGCGCTGACATAGTCGCGCGCCATCGGCGGGAGCTCGCCGGCATAGCCGGCCGAAAGCATCTCCGCGAAGCCGCCGATCGAGGTGAGCGGCGTGCGCAATTCGTAGCTCATGTTCGAGACGAAGGCGGTCTTCAGCCGGTCCGCTTCCTCGAGCGCGTCGGTCCGCTCGCGCAGCGCGGCCTCGACCTTCCGGCTGTCAGTGATGTCGAGCATGGTGAACAGCGCATTGCCGTCGGGGAGCGGCACCGCGGCAAATTCGAACTCGCGGCCGTCGACGAGGCCGACCCGGCCGCTGCGCTGCTTGCGTTCCTGGGTCGCGCTGCGCACCAGCTCGCGCACCAGGCCGGCATGACTCGCTTTCTTGAGCCGCTCGGCGAGATGGGGGGTCAGGGCGTCGACGCGCGGATGGCCGGCCAGCTGATCCTCCTCGAACCCCCACAATTCCTTGAAGCGGTTGTTCCAGAGATTGAGCCGGCCGTCCGATGCGAAGACGCCGATCGCCTCGAACAGATTGTCGAACGTCGCCGAACGCACCCGAAGCAGGGTGTCGCGAGCCGAGGCGAGCTGGATCTGCTCGGTCCGGTCCTCGAAGATCAGCAGCAATCCGCCGTCCGGCAATGGCTGGGCGACAACCCGCAAATGGGTGCCGCCCGGCAGCAGCCAATCCTCCTCGTCCGCGACCAGGCCGCTGGTGAACCAGCCGCGATGCTCCGCCTTCCATTCCGGGAAATCCCGCACTTCGGGCAGCTTTTCGGCGTCGCGCATCGCATCGATGACGCGTTCGAACTCGGGCTGGTCGGCAAGGAAGTCCGCGGACAGGCCGAACAGGCGCGCGAACGGCTGGTTGAAGAAGATCAGGCTGCGCTCGCGGCCAAACTGGGCGACGCCCGCCGACAACCTGTCGAGCGTGTCGCGCTGGGCGCGCACGAAGCGGGCGAGCTCGGCCCGCGCCTCCTCCTGGTCCTCGACGTCGATCGCATAGCCGGCGACGCCGTTGGTGCCGAGCGGCACCTCGACCACATGCATCATCCGCCGCTCGCCGGCGATCGTCGCCGGCAAGGTGCGGTGCGAGACCTCTTGCCGATCGCGGACCTGCGCGGCGCCGAGGAAGGGGCCGCCGCCCTCACCTTCGTCGATCAGCTCGATGCTGTCGCGAATCACGGTCGCCGCGTCGGCCGCCTCGACCGCCGCGACATAGGCCGTATTGACCATGGTCAGCGACAGGTCGGGCCCGCGATGCCACATCGGAAACGGCGCCACCTCGATCAGCCGCGACAGCGCCTCGAGCGCCTCGGACCGTCGCT
>JAYRLF010000077.1:1666-12982 GCA_041905385.1 Allosphingosinicella sp. | reverse complement strand
GACGATGATGGCGTCGGCCGGAATCGAGCGGACCTGCTCGATGAAGCGCGCGAGATGAAAGGCGATCTGGGGATCGGTCGGACGATAGTCCGCGACGGCGGGCGCAACGGCCTGCGCCTGGCCGAGCCTGTCGACCTGCACCACCCACGGCACGATCGTGCCGCGCGCCGATTGCCAGACCAGCGCCGCCGCGAAGCTGGCGGACAGGAGCAGCGAACCGAACGCCATGAAGCGCCAATTCTTCGCCTGGACGCGCGCGGCGCCGATGCGCTCGTCCCAGACCTGAGCGGCGCGCTGGTACGGCGTCTCGGGTTCGGGCGCTTTGCCATAGTGGGTCGAGGGTCTTTTGAACATCAGCGGTCGCCTCCGGAGAGATTGATGGAAGAGCCGCCGCCGTGGCTGTCGCCGCTGCGCACGGCGTGGGCGGCCGCGGTCACACCGTGGCTCAGGGCTTGAGAGCGCTTCATGCGGCGGGCCCAGGCCGGCGGTCCGTCAGCAGCCTGCGATGGCGCAGCCTCGGACGCCGTGCCGCCGATCGAACCCATGGTCGATGTGCCGCCGGTAGCCGCGAACGCGGACTTGGCGCCATCGGAGAAGCTCGACTTCATGCCGTCTGCCGCCCGGAAGGCCGCGCGACGCAGCGGTGAGCCGGCGGCCGCGCCAGCGGCGCGAGCAACGCCACCGAGTCCGAACCCGACGGCGGACGCGCCCGACTGGCCGGCGGCGCCGAGGCTGTAGGCCGTCGAGGCGCCACCGGCCAGGGCCGCTCCCCCTCGAGCGGCAGCCGCCGTTCCGGAAAGAGCAGCGGCACCGCCGCGCAGGGCCATTCCGCCAGCCGCGCTGGCCGCGACCAGAGCGCCGCCCGCCGCGAGCCCGGTTCCTACCGCCGCACCTGCGCCGAGCTGCGGACCGCCGGAGACAAGGCCGTTGGCGATGCCGGGGCCGAAGATTCCGAGGCCCAGCAGCGAGAGCGCGGCAAGCACGATCGCCATCGCCTGGTCGATCGTCGGTGTCTGGTTCGCGAAGCCGGCGGTGAACTGAGAGAACAACGTCGAGCCGATGCCGATGATGACGGCGAGCACCAGAACCTTGATGCCGCTCGAGATGACGTTGCCGAGGACGCGTTCGGCCATGAACTCGGATTTGCCAAAGAGGCCGAAGGGGATCAGCACGAAGCCCGCCAGCGTCGTCAGCTTGAACTCGATCAGGGTGACGAAGAGCTGGACGGCGAGAATGAAGAAGGCGAGGAGCACCAGGGCCCAGGCGAACAGCAGGCAGGCGATCTGGATGAAGTTCTCGAAGAAGGCGATCCAGCCCATCAGGTTGGAGATCGAATCGAGCAGCGGTCGGCCGGCATCGAGGCCGGTCTGCGCGACGCGGCCGGGGCGCATGAGATCTTCGACGGTGAAACCCGTGCCTGACGCCTTCAGGCCGAGCCCTGCGAAGCTCTCGAAGACGATGCGCGCGAGGTTGTTCCAGTTGCCGATGATGTAGGCGAAGACGCCGACGAACAGGGTCTTCTTGACCAGGCGCGCCATGATGTCGTCGTCGGCGCCCCAGCTCCAAAACAAAGCGGCCAACGTCATGTCGATGACGATCAGCGTGGTGGCGATGAACGCCACCTCGCCGCCGAGCAGGCCGAAGCCGCCGTCGATATAGCGGGTGAAGACCTCGAGGAATTGGTCGATGACGCCGGTGCCGCCCATGGTTCACCGCCCGTCCTGCGGCTGGGGCGATGCTGGCGCGGGCGTAACGCCAAGGAAGCGGTCGCGGGTTTCAGCCCAGGTGCGCAGGCATTCGGTATCGCGCGAAGCGGCCTCGCCGAGCAGTTGGCAGCGCCGCTGCGCCTGTCGCAGTGGATCGGCCGGGGTGACCTCAACTGGCCGCAGCACCTGGCCGGCCGGCTCTTCCTCTTTCCGGGTCATCTCGATCGCCGTGGCGGTGATGGCGACGGCGACGAAGACGATGGCGCCGAGGCGGGCTAAAAGCTTGCCATCCATGACCTGATCCTCGCGAGGGGCCTTAGTTGCCATTCGGGAACATGCGGGCGTTGCCGGGCTGATAGGCGCTGCCGGGGGACAGGAAGCGGCGGCGCTGCTCGCGACCCTGTTCGGCAGCCGCAGCGCGCTCCGCTTCGGACAACGCTTGTGCCCGTCCGTTCGCGGCGACGACGGCCGTAAGATCGGCGAGCTGCTGGGCTTGGAGGGCGAGGAGCTGATTGCCGGCCTGCGACGCCTGCAAGGTGCCGGTTGCGCCCTGGCTTTGGCCGATGAGCGCCGACATCTCGGCGCGGTTGGTCTCGATGTTGCCGACGACGCCTGCCTGCACGCGCATGGCGTCCTGCAGACCGCCGACGGTGTTCTGCCAGCGCTCGCGCGCTTGCGCGACGAGCTGCTGGTCCGATGCCGAGAGCGACGCGTTTCCGTAGGTGGACGTGAACGCCTGGTCGATCTGCTGGACGTCGTAGGCGATGCGCTGCGCCTGGCCGAGGAGTTGTTGCGTCCGCTGCACGGACTGCTGCAGGCGCTGAAGCGAGGTGTAAGGCAGGCTCGCGAGATTGCGCGCCTGGTTGATCAGCATCGTTGCTTCATTCTGAAGCGAGGTGATCTGGTTGTTGATCTGCTCCAGGGCGCGAGCCGCGGAGAGAACATTCTGCACGTAGTTCGTCGGGTCGTAGACGATCCATTGCGCGGACGCGGGCTGGACCATCACTGACGACATCGTCACGGGGACAGAAAGGATCGACGCGGAAAGAAGCGCCGCGCATGAGCGACGGAAGATCATGGCTGGGTCTCCAGGTTATTGAGGTTGGGGATGAGGTCAGCGGCCCAGGCGACGCCGCGCAGACGCAGCCAGGCCGGCAGGAAACCTTCGCGGCCGTGCTCTGCGACGACGCGCTCGATGGCGGCCTGATCGGTTTTCGAGGAAGCAGCGCAAAGCGCCAGCGCCACGTCGGACAGACCGAGTTCGAAGAGCCGGTTGCCCCGCCGGGATTGGCAGTAGTAGTCGCGCTTCGGCATCGCGCGGGCGAGGATCTCGATCTGGCGATCGTTGAGCCCGAACCGCCTATAGATCGCCGTTATCTGCGGTTCGACCGCACGCTCGTTCGGCAACAGCAGCCGGGTCTGGCAGCTCTCGACGATGGCCGGCGCGATTGCCGAGCTGTCGATGTCGGAGAGCGATTGGGTGGCGAAGACGACGGACGCGTTCTTCTTGCGGAGCGTCTTCAGCCACTCGCGGAGCTGGCCGGCGAAATCCTCGTCATCGAGCGCCAGCCAGCCTTCGTCGATAATGAGCAGCGTGGGGCTGCCGTCGAGGCGGTCCTCGATGCGGTGGAAGAGATAGGCGAGGACGGCTGGTGCGGCGGCCGTGCCGATCAGGCCTTCGGTCTCGAACGCCTGCACAACGGCTTCGCCAAGATGCTCGCTCTCGGCGTCGAGCAGCCGGCCATAGGCGCCACCGACGCAGTAGGGCCGAAGCGCCTGTTTGAGATCGTTCGATTGAAGGAGAACGGCGAGTCCGGTGAGAGTGCGCTCGCCAACCGGTGCGCTCGCCAGCGAGGTCAGCGCCGTCCAGATGTATTCCTTCACCTCCGGCGCGATCGTCACGCCCTCGCGCTGCAGGATCGCGACGATCCAATCCGCCGCCCACGCGCGTTCCGGCACGTGGTGGATGCCGGCGAGCGGTTGCAGCGAGACGCTATCGGCGGCGCCTTCTGTCAGGCCGCCGCCGAGATCATGCCAGTCACCACCCATGGACAGCGCGGCCGCACGGATCGAGCCGCCGAAGTCGAAGGCGAAGACCTGTGAGCGAGGATAGCGCCGAAACTGCAACGCCATAAGCGCCAGCAGCACGGACTTCCCCGCGCCGGTCGGCCCGACCACCAGCGTATGGCCGACGTCGCCGACATGGAGGGAAAACCGGAACGGGGTTGATCCTTCGGTCCTGCCATAAAGCAAGGGGGGTTGCCCGAAATGCTCGTCCCGCTCCGGTCCCGCCCACACCGCCGACAGCGGAATCATATGGGCGAGATTGAGCGTCGAGACCGGCGGTTGCCGGACGTTGGCGTAGACATGGCCCGGCAGCGAGCCAAGCCAGGCGTCGACGGCGTTGATCGTCTCGGCCATCGCGGTGAAGTCACGGCCCTGAACGATCTTCTCCACCAGGCGCAGCTTCTCGGCTGCGATGCGTGGATCGGCGTCCCAGACGGCGACCGCCGCGGTGACATAGGCCTGACCAGCATAGTCGGCGCCGAGCTCCTGCAGCGCGAGGTCGGCATCGGCGGCCTTGTTCGCCGCGTCGGTATCGACGAGCACCGAAGCTTCGTTGGTCATCACCTCCTTGAGGATGGCCATGATGCTCTTGCGCTTGGCGAACCACTGCCGGCGGATCCTGGTGAGCAGCTTGGTGGCGTCGGTCTTGTCGAGAAGGACGGCGCGCGTCGACCAGCGATACGGAAAGGCCAGCCGGTTGAGGTCGTCGAGCAGCCCGGGCGTGGTCGCGGTCGGAAAGCCGACAATGGTGAGGATGCGGAGATGCGTGTCGCCGAGGCGCGGCTCCAACCCGCCGGTGAGCGGCTGATCGGCCAGCAGCGCATCGAGATACATCGGCGTCTCTGGCACCCGCACGCGATGGCGCTTGGTCGAGACGGTCGAGTGCAGATAGGTCAGCGTCTCACCGTCATCGAGCCATGCACATTCCGGCATGAAGTTCTCGACGAGCTGCAGCACGCGGTCCGTGCGATCAGCGAAGCCGCGCAGCGCCTCATGAGGATCAAGACCGTTGTCGGCCTTGCCTTCATAGAGCCAGTTCTCGGCGCGGGCGGCGTCCTCGGCCGGCGGCAAATAGACGAAGGTCAGGAAGTAGCTGGACTCGAAGTGCGAGGCGTCTTCCTCGAAATCGGCCTTGCGTTCGGCGTCGACTAGCGCCGACGCCGGCTCGGGGAAACGGCTCACCGGATAGGCTCCGGCGCCATGGCGCTGCGCCTCGACGAAAATCGCCCATCCCGAGCCGAGGCGGCGGAAGGCGTTGTTAAGCCGGCCGGCCACGGCGACGAGTTCGGCCGGCACCGCGGAATCCAGGTCGGGACCGCGAAAGCGAGCGGTGCGTTGGAAGCTGCCGTCCTTGTTGAGGACGATGCCCTCGCCCGCGAGCGCGGCCCAGGGCAGGAAGTCCGCGAGGCGGGTTGACGTCCGGCGATATTCGGCAAGGTTCATCATTGGGGCCTCACGCGCTCAGATGGCCGGGAATGCGCAGGTGACGGCGCACCACGTCGACGAATTGCGGATCGCGTTTGGCCGCCCACACGGCGGCGAAATGCCCGATCGCCCAGAGCCCGAGACCGACCAGCCAGAGGCGCAGGCCAAGGCCGAGCGCCGCCGCTAGCGTGCCGTTCAGGATCGCGATGGAGCGCGGCGCGCCGCCGAGCAGGATGTGCTCGGTGAGCGCCCGGTGGACCGGAACGGCATAACCCGGCACTTCGCCGGCGCTGTCGATCAGGCTCGCCATCAGACGAGCGCTCCGCCGCCGAAGGAGAAGAAGGAGAGGAAGAACGAGCTGGCCGCGAAGGCGATCGAGAGGCCGAACACGATCTGGATCAGTCTGCGAAAACCACCGCTCGTATCGCCGAAGGCGAGCGTCAGGCCGGTGATAATGATGATGATCACCGCCATGATCTTGGCGACCGGTCCCTCGATGGATTCGAGGATCGACTGCAGCGGCGCTACCCACGGCATCGAGGAGCCGGAAGCGAAGGCGGCCGGCGCCAGCATCATGCTGAGGACAGTGACGGACACGGCCGTCGCGATATGATGGCGAACGCGCAGGGCAGGTCGGATCATGCAGGATCTCCTTGGGCGGACTGGGTTGTGGGGATGACGCGGTAGTCGCCGTCGGGCTGGAGGCCCTCGACGCGGGCGAGTTCGGCGAGGCGACGGGTCGAGCCGCGGCCGCTGAGCACGGCGACCAGATCGATGGTCTCCGCGATCAGCGCGCGCGGGACGGTGATGACGGCTTCCTGAATGAGCTGCTCGAGGCGGCGCAGCGCGCCGAGCGCGGTGCCGGCGTGGATCGTGCCAATGCCGCCCGGGTGGCCCGTCCCCCAGGCCTTGAGCAAATCCAGCGCCTCGGCGCCGCGCACCTCGCCGATCGGAATGCGATCGGGGCGCAAGCGCAGCGAGGAGCGGACGAGATCGGAGAGCGATGCGACGCCATCCTTCGTCCGCATGGCGACAAGGTTGGGCGCGGCGCATTGTAGCTCGCGCGTGTCCTCGATCAGCACGACGCGGTCGAAGGTCTTCGACACTTCGGCGAGCAAGGCGTTGGTGAGCGTGGTCTTGCCGGTCGAGGTGCCGCCGGCAACGAGGATGTTGCGGCGGTCCGCGACGGCGCGGCGGAGGATCTCAGCCTGTTCGGCCGACATGATCTCGGCGGCGACGTAGTCAGCGAGCGTGAAGACGGCGATGGCAGGTTTGCGGATCGCGAACGCCGGAGCGGCGACGACGGGCGGCAGAAGGCCTTCGAACCGCTCCCCCGTCTCGGGCAGCTCGGCCGAAACCCGCGGTGAACCCGAATGAACCTCGGCGCCGACATGATGCGCGACGAGGCGAACGATGCGTTCGCCGTCCGCGGGCGACAGACGCTCTCCTGTGTCGGACAGTCCCTCGGACAGCCGGTCGATCCAGAGCCGCCCGTCGGGATTGAGCATCACCTCGACGATCGACGGGTCTTCCAGAAATCCGGCGATGGCGGGGCCGAGGGCCGTGCGCAACATGCGTGCGCCTCGAAGGATCGCCTCTGATTGCTGGTGAGAAACCGCCATGTCGTCCCCGTTCTGCGCGGGACCGCAAACGCGCGGCCCTGGATCGGGGATGAGTAGAAGAGGCAGAAATCAGGTCATGACAACAAGGAGGATGGGGTCGTAGGGCTCTGGCGTACAAAGACAGGGCGACGGCGGAACTGACAAACTCTTGCGATGTCCGGCGCGACCATTATTCCGCACCCGCGTTCCCCGCGACGTCTTCGGAAATCTCCTCACGCACCTTCGGGCCCTTCGCGAGTCGCCGTCCCAGTGCTGCGACAAACGCGTCGTAGCGCTCGCCCGCCTGCGCGCGTGCGGCCGCCTGCGCTGGCTCAGGTAATGGCGGATTGGTGGTGAGCCAGAAGCGAACGAACACCGCCAGCATTTCCACCGAAATGCCGAGGTCGCGTTCCATGCGCGTCATGCGCCGGTCGAGTTGGTCCAATCGCTTGGTGGTCGCGGCTTCCTGGCGCTCGGCCGCATCCGGCGACAGGAACGACGCGATGGCCGCTTCAGCGACCAGAGATCTCGATTGGTCGCGCCGCGCAGCATAGGCGGCCAGCGCCTTCGTGACGTCCGGATCAAGATAGACCGAGAGCCGCTGCTTCTTCCGAATTTTCGTCATCGGTGCACTCAGAGATCCATGCCGTCATTGGGGTCGAGCGAGACCTGCCGCGCGACCCCCTGCATGACCTGGTTCAGCCGGCCCGCACGGACGGTGTCGTCATCGGCATCGTCGGCGCCATCGAGGTCGAACTCGTTGTCGATCGGAGCCTTCTTCTCGACACTCCTCGCCGTCGTTAGCTCGGGTTGCCGACGGCGCTCCGAGCCGGTCGGGTCGTCGTCACCCGTGCTGTCCTGCCGGGCGGCTGAACCGAGCGGTGACCGCGACGGCAATGGAAGAACGCTCCAGTCGTCCGGCTTTCCCGCGGCTGGCTTCGCAAGCGCCGGCGGCGGCTGCACGCGCTCCTGAAAGCGGCGGTCCTCGAAGTAACGCGCTTTCTTCGCGCGGATGGGCGGTGTGCCGGCGACCATGACGATCTCGTCAGCGGGCGGGAGCTGCATCACCTCGCCGGCCGTCAGCAACGGGCGCGCCGTCTCCGATCGCGACACCATGAGATGCCCGAGCCAGGGGCTGAGCCGATGTCCAGCATAGTTGCGCATCGCGCGCATCTCGGTCGCCGTCCCCAAGGCATCTGACACGCGCTTGGCCGTCCGCTCGTCGTTGGTGGCGAAGCTGACGCGGACATGGCAGTTGTCGAGGATCGAATTGTTCGGCCCATAGGCTTTCTCAATCTGATTGAGTGACTGGGCGATCAGGAAGCTCTTAAGTCCGTAGCCCGCCATGAACGCCAAGGCGCTCTCGAAGAAGTCGAGCCGCCCTAGCGCGGGAAACTCGTCGAGCATGAGCAGGAGCCGATGCCGCCGCCCCTTAGCATTGAGATCCTCCGTCAACCGGCGTCCGATCTGATTGAGGATCAGACGGATCAACGGCTTGGTGCGGGCGATGTCAGAGGGTGGCACCACGAGATAGAGCGTCGATGGCTGTGGCCCGCCGACAATGTCGGTGATCCGCCAATCGCAGCGGCGGGTTACCTCGGCGACGACCGGATCGCGATAGAGTCCGAGAAACGACATGGCGGTCGACAAGACACCTGAGCGCTCGTTGTCGGATTTGTTCAGCAGCTCGCGCGCGGCAGAGGCGATGACGGGATGCGGGCCCGCCTCGCCGAGATGCGCGGTCTTCATCATGGCGGCGAGTGTGGACTCGATCGGCCGCTTCGGATCGGACAAGAAGGCGGCGACGCCCGCGAGCGTCTTGTCCGCCTCCGCGTAGAGGACATGAAGGATTGCGCCAACTAGAAGCGAATGGCTCGTTTTCTCCCAGTGGTTCCGCTTCTCCAGCGAGCCTTCCGGGTCGACCAGGATGTCAGCAATATTCTGGACGTCGCGGACCTCCCATTCGCCGCGGCGGACCTCGAGTAGCGGGTTGTAGGCCGACGACTTCGCGTTGGTGGGATCGAACAGCAGCACGCGTCCATGTCGGGCGCGGAAGCCGGCGGTGAGCTGCCAGTTCTCGCCCTTGATGTCGTGAACGATGGCGGAGCCGGGCCAGGTCAGCAGCGATGGCACCACCAGGCCGACGCCCTTGCCAGAGCGGGTCGGCGCGAAACACAGCACATGCTCTGGCCCGTCATGGCGAAGATAGGCGCGGTCGAACTTGCCGAGCACGACGCCATCGGGGCCAAGCAGACCGGCGGCCCGCACCTCATCGGCTCGCGCCCACCGCGCTGAGCCGTAGGTCTCGACATTCTTGGCCTCGCGCGCTCGCCAGACCGACATGCCGATGGCGACCGCGATGGCGATAAAGCCGCCCGATGCCGCGATATAGGCGCCCTCGACGAAAACGTGCGGTGCATAGGCATCGTAGAAGTACCACCACCAGAAGAAGGCCGGCGGATAATAGATCGGCCAGCCGAAGAGTTCGAACCAAGGCCGGCCGAGCTGCGGCTGGAAGCCGAGCTGCCATGCCGTCCACTGCGTCGCGGCCCAGGTGGTCGCGAGCACAATCAGAGAGACGACAAGGATTTGGCCCCAGAGGATTTTGGTGGCCGACATAGCGGAGTCCTTTCTTGATGAGGCCGCGGTTCACAGGCCCAGCCCCCGCTTGCGGCCGAAGCTCCAATCGATGCCGCCGTCGCCTCGGGCGAGGCCGGAGACATGACGGCCAAGCTGTTTTTCGAGTGAGGGGGACCAGGGCACGAGCTGGAAGCCAAGGCCGTCATCGATCATCGCGAAGCGACCGGAGGCGAGTGCGATGCGCCGCTGGTAGGCGCCAGCGACGTATTCCCCCGCTGCGGCCTTATTGAATGGGCGGCCGCTCTCTGCCGCGAGCTTCGCGCCGACGGCATCCAATTCGCGTCGGCGCAGCGTTTCGATCAGGTTGGGGCTGAAGCTGACGCCGCGGTTCTGACGTTCGGCCAGACCTTGCCCAATCAGGTGTTCGGCGCGCCGGTCCAGGGCTTCGCGCACCTCCGCGCCGAAACCCCCGCCGCCGAGCGCAATCGGCTCGCGGGCGATCGACTGTCTATCAAGCCAAGTCGCACCTTTCGCCGTGATCTGCTGCTCGATGGTGAGGTCCGACCGGACTGCCATCGCGACGCGACGCTGTCCCTTCGCGTCGTCGAACCTGCGCAGCTCGACGATCGAGCCGGGTGCGCTGTCGCCGGCGGCGTCGAGGTCGGGCAGCTTGATGTGATGGGTGCGGCCGTCCGTGCCGTCGACCACGGCATAGGCTGTACCCGTCAGCTCATCGTCGAGACCGCGGGCGACCAGCCGACCGACCACAGGATCGCCCAGGCTTTCCCCGGCGAGCACATAGTTGGACGCACCGCGTTCGATGCCGTGTTCGGTCAGACCGCGATGGATGCGCTTGATGATGTCGCCGCGTTCACCGAGCTGGCGCAGCGTCGTTTCGGCGTTCTCCGAAATCGCCCACTGGCCGGGACCGATTTGGTCGGCCAGGCCGAGGGACCCAAGCTTTCGCAGGCGTCCGACTTTGAGCGTATGAAATTCGTCGGGCTGGTGGTCGGGCCGCGGCGCGAGGTCGACGACACCGGTGCGGTAGCTGTCTCGGGCGAGCTGCCGATCAAGATTGGTCCAGCGCTCGGTCTCGATCTGGCGTTCGAGCGTGCGGCGGATTTCATGGTCGGTGCGCGGTCCGAGTTCTTGGGTGATCAGATCCCGTGCCCGATCGCGCATGCCTTCCTTGATGTAGTCGCGGGAGATGACGAGGTTCTCGCCATCCTCGCGCACACCGCGCACGATTAGGTGGACGTGCGGATGTTCGGTGTTCCAGTGATCGACGGCGACCCAATCGAGCTTGGTGCCGAGGTCCTTTTCCATCTGCCCGACCAAATCGCGGGCGAAAGTCTTGAGGTCCGCCATCTCCACGGCGTCGTCGGGCGATACGATGAACCGGAAATGATGCCGGTCATTCTCGCACCGCTCCGCGAACGCCTTCGGGTCGGCGTCGTCGGCGCCAGGCCCGAACAGCCGGGCCCTCTCTCCGTCCCGGGTGACGCCCTCGCGGCGCAGATAATTGAGGTGAGTGTCGAGTGGCGCATTGCGTCCGCCGTGGCGGACCACACGCGCTTTGACGACGGTGCCGCGTGAGTGGGAGTTGATGAGCCGGTTGGCCTGCACCGACGCGCGCTGACCCTGGCCGAAACGAGAACGGTGGCCCGGCCCGATCGTGCCCTTGCGCGAGACGGAGCCGCCGGCGCGCTGGGCGGCAGCGAGTGCCTGGGCAATGAACGGTCGGGCGCGTTGCGCGCTCGTTGAGCGGATACGGCCTGGCCGGATACGGAAATCGTCCTCGCTGCTCATGGGCGCGCGGTCGCACATCGCGCCATCGCGCGGATAATCTTGGAGAATCGCGGAAGCCGCAGGCTGCGCCGGTAAGGCGCACCTCGCGAATTCACTGCGTAAGCCCTTGAAAAAGCACAACCGAACCA
>JAYRLF010000077.1:0-1656 GCA_041905385.1 Allosphingosinicella sp. | reverse complement strand
AAGACGCACATCGCGCCCCTTTATCCTGCCATCGTGCGGTTGTGTTGCCCTGCGTCCCCCTCCGCGCGCTCCATGATGCGACGGCGCACGCCAGACTGCGAAAGAGGCCGGGGCACCTCATCGCGGTTTTCCGCTGACGGTTCGCGCGACAAATAGGCCGGCTGACTGCGGCATGATCGCAGAAGCCTCGCGCACCGGAGTTGCTGCCGGATCGTCCTCCGAACGGCCTTCCGTCTGCGCTGAGTCGGCGCCGGCAATGCGCTCATCGCGCGCAACGAACAATGGCGCACGAGTCCAAGCGCGAGCATCGGCCGTGGCGACGGTGATTGCGCCGGGTAGATCACCGCCGCCGAAGGAAGGGAGCAAGGCGGCGACATACGCTCGGGTCTCGGCCGGCAACGGGCGGCCCGCGAGATACTCTTCGTATCGCCCTGGTCCGGCATTGTAGGCCGCGAGAAAGCCTGGCGAACCGTAGCGATTATACATCTCGCGCAAGTACGCTGCGCCGGCCAGGATATTGTCGCGCGGATCATAAGGATTACGTCCGAGTCTGTGGCGGACGCGCAGCTCCGCCCAAGTATCCGGCATGATCTGCATCAGGCCCATCGCGCCGGCGGAGGAAATCGCGCGCACGTCGCCGGCGCTTTCAGCGCGCATGACGGCTCGAATCCAAGCGGCCGGGATGCGGAAACGCTGTGCGGCCTCGTCAATGTAGGCCGCGAACGGATGGGCCGGCGCCGTGCGCTTGGCCGGTCCATTCTGCGCGTTCGCTGTGGCACTGAGCGGCACGGCGAGGAGCAGGCCGGAAAGGAGAAGGAAGCCTGTCAGTCGGACGGCGCTTGACCGCCCGACGACAGTTTGATGGCGCGGGCCGGACATCGTTCAGTCCCGTTCGCCGCGCTTGGGCGGGCGATTCCAGTGCAGGCTCCAGGCGGATTTGTCCTCGGCGGATTGGAAGAGGTTTGCGCGGATCGGCTGGGCCAGCGTGGGGTCGTCGATCTGCAGGGAGACGTAATCGCCGGCCTTTTCGCCGGTGCGTTTCCATCCCGCGCCGATTTCGGGTCCGTCATCGTTGACGTGGTGAATACGATAGTCCGGCGCATTCTCGGCGTCGGCGTGCTCGGCGGGGATGAGCACGATCTCGACATCGAGCGAGAGGGTGCGAATGTGGCCGGCGTAGCCATTCTTCGTTCGCGTGAATTCGCCAATCTGCGGCATGGGAAGGCTCCTTTGCTGTGCGGTGAAGTCGGATAGGCGCGTCGTTCACCGCGTGGCGGCGCGCCATTCGAAGCGGCCGCGGCCGTCTTCATCGGTCCACAAAGGTGTTGCGCGACCGATGATCGAGCGGATGGAAATCGGACCGAAGTAGCGACCGTCGAGGCTGTCCTCGACGGACCAGTTCATGAGGAAGATTTCGTCCGCGGCGATGCGTCGGCAGCCTTGCCAGACCGGCAGTTCGCGGCCGAGCCGATCGCGTTCGAGCGCCTCGCCTATCGCGATGCCATCGATCGTGATGCGAGCGCCGGTGCGGCAAACCCGTTGCCCGGGAAGAGCGGCGACGCGTTTCATGAGGGGAACGCCGCGCGGCACGTAGTCACGCTCGGCGAGGAACGATGCGAGCGGCTCAGGGGCGTCCACGGCGACGAGGTCGGTCAC
>JAYRLF010000076.1:0-12985 GCA_041905385.1 Allosphingosinicella sp. | reverse complement strand
CTGGCAGGGCACGCTCGATCATTATAGTCGCGACTATGGCGGCGATCCCGGCCGCCGCGGCCGCCTCCATTTCCGCGACATCCGCATCCAGTTCCTCGCCCCCGACGCGGCGCAGCTGATCAGCCGCTACCGGCTCGAAGGCGGCGGCAGCCCCCAGGACGGGATCAACACCAGGCTGATGCGCAAGGTTGATGGGCGCTGGGTCATCGCGCTGAACCACGTGAGCTCGCGGGAGCCGAACCGCTAGCGCGGCGGATCAGCTTGCCAGGGCCCAACCCGAGCGGTTGAGATTTGGAAAGGCAGACTGTTGGGCAGTCGCGTCCAAATCAGCTCTACCGCGGCATTCTCAATGCCGGTCGCGGATCCGCGCGGCGTGTCGACTGATCGACTGAGCGAGCCGAGCACCCGCACCCGGTTGGCCGACTCGCCTTCGAGCGACCGGATGTAAAAATTGGCCCAGCCGGAAGGCTGGGCAAGCTTGCCGGTCCAGAAGGCCGCAGCAGTGCCGGATCCGCTGTTCGATTCTCCATTCCAGTCGACACGAAGCTGATAGTCGAACACGCCGCGCAGTCGCCCCTCATCCTGCGGCCCTCTCACCTGCAGCAGCGGCCTCATCCGATTCATGACCTCCGCCGCCGCCATCCGGTCGCCGCTCAGCAGCGCGCAGGCAGACAGTATCGCCGCCTCGTTGCGATGATGCGCCGGATCCAGTTCGGCGCAATGCGGCAGCAACCGGAGGGCATCCCGCGCCATGTCGTGGGCGAGCAGCTGAGCCGGGCCGTCTTCGCATGCGCTCTCCACCTTGTCTCGGACGTGGGCGGGCGCATAGCCAACCGCGGGATCAACCGCTTCGACGGTATAGATCCAGCAATGGAGACCGATCGAAATTTCGCGTTCATGCTGCGTCTCGCGAGGTGCGAAACGGCGATCGAATTGCCGCGACCGGAGGATCAGGTCGTCCCAGACCCGGGTGGGCACCGCGGTTTCCAGCACCGGCAACGCCCGGCCCTCCCCGGGTCGGGGATAGCGGACGCGCAGCAAGGGATCGCGCCCGGCTGTGCGGACGAACTCGATCGCGATCAGGTCGCGGCCATAGCCATCGACGAAGAAGACGCGGCGGACCTGATCGCCGGCGCGGGCATGCTCCTCAATCGGCCGTGCACCGAATAGCGTCAGCACGCCTCGGCGTTGGTCCGCCCCACAACGGTCCGTACCGCGATCGTCGGTACAGAGGCGATCGCTGACCTGCTGCGCGTACAAAATTGCAGGCGCCAGCAGCCACAACAGCAAGAGCGCCGGCAAGGTCCAAAGTCGCGGCATTGCCAACTCCTTAGCTGACAATGCTGGCATGGCCCGCTGTCGGTGTCACTCACCTTTCCGGGCGTGATTCCGTCCTCTGCAGTAGATCCACAAGCTCCTGCTTCCAGAACCGCGCCCAGGTATGCGTGCCATGGCCGCGCGTTTCCGGGCTGTTCGGAATCAGCACGTAGCGCACGCTCGGCATCCGCCGCGCCGCCGCTTCGGAGATGCCGTAATCGGGCGGGTTGATGAAATCGTCGGCGCTGTTGATCCAGGTCATCGGCACCCGGATCCGCTCGAGCTGCGGCAGCGGATTGTACGTCCTCGAGGCTTCGAGCTGGTAGATCAGGTCGTTGGCGTCGCGGGTCGGGATGTCGCGCGCGATCCGCTCGACGATATAGGTCTCGGCGCTGGCCCGGTCCGGAAAGGCCCGCTGCAGATAATAAGGCGCGAAGCCGGCGACCTGGAGCAGGCTGACCGCGGTGCGCAGGCCCTGGACCGGCGGCGACGTGTAATTGCCCTCGGCCCAGGCCGGATCGCTGCGAATCCCTTCGACCGCGGCCCGGCGCCACATCCGGTTGTGGCCGGCAATCTCGGTCGGAAGGCAGGCCAATGGCATCATCGCCTGGGCGAAATCAGGATGGGCCTCGGCCCAGACGAAGCCGTGCATGCAGCCCATCGACGTGCCCATGAGCAGCCGCAGCCGGCTGACGCCGAGCCGCGCCAGCATGAGCCGCTGCGCCTCGACCATGTCGTCATAATCATAGGCCGGAAAGCGCATGCGCAGGCCGTCGCTCGGTTTGGACGAACGACCATGGCCGATATTGTCGGGCAGGATCACATAATAGCGGCTGAGATCGAGCGGCTGGCCGGGCCCGTACAGCTCCTGCGCGAATTGCGGCTGGAGGAACTGACGGCCGGTGCCGCCGGTGCCGTGCAGCACCATCACCGCATTGGCGATCCGCCCTTGCGCGTCGCGGCGCGGCGTGCCGAGCGTCGCATAATGGAGGCGCAGCTCGGCCATCGTCTCGCCCGACCGGAAGCGGAAATCGCGAAGGACGACGTCGCCCTCGGTCAATTGCGCGGCATAGTCGGTCTGGGCGGCGGCCGGCGCGGCGCCGAGCAGGGCCAGCGCCGCCAGAAGGATCGTCGAACATTTCATGCCGTTACCCCCAAATCTCAGAAGGCCTGCGCCCACTCCTCCGCCTTGAAGCCGACAAGCCGACGGTCGCCCAGATCGACCACCGGCCGCTTGATCATCGACGGCTGCGCCAGCATCAGCGCGATCGCCTTGTCGACGTCGAGATCCTGCTTGGCCGCGTCCGGCAGCTGGCGGAAGGTCGTGCCGGCGCGGTTGAGCAGCCGCTCCCAGCCCAGCTCACGCGCCCATTCGCGCAGCCTCCCCGCGTCGATCCCGGCCGACTTATAGTCGTGGAAATCGTAGCCGACGCCGTTCGCGTCCAGCCAGGCGCGCGCCTTCTTGACCGTATCGCAATTCTTGATGCCGTAGACCGTGACCATCGCCGCTCCTTTCAGGCCGCCCTGTTCAGACCTGGTCGCGGCGAAAGCAAGCCTTTGCATGGTCGTTCACGATGCCGACCGCCTGCATCCAGGCATAGACGATGGTCGGGCCAACGAATTTGAAGCCGCGGCCCTTGAGATCGCGCGAGATCGTCTCGGAAAGCGGCGACGAGGCAATCAGGGTCTCGCCGTCGCCGGCCAGCGGCCGGCCGTCGGTGAACGACCAGCAATAGGCCGCGAAATCCTCGCCCTGTTCCGCCATGTCGCAATAGATGCGGGCGCCGTGGATGGTCGCCTCGATCTTGGCGCGGGCACGGACGATGCCGGGATCGGCCAACAGCCGCTCGACATCCGCGGCGGAGAACCGGGCGACGCGCTCCGGATCGAAGCCGGCGAAGGCGGCGCGGAAGGCGTCGCGCTTGCGCAGGATCGTGATCCAGGAGAGCCCGGCCTGGAACCCCTCCAGCATCAGCGTTTCCCACAGCATCCGCGGGTCGCGCTCCGGCACGCCCCATTCGGCATCGTGATAGGCCGCCATCAGCGGATCGCCCTGCGCCCAGGCGCAGCGCACGATTTCTCCGGTCTCTCCTGCCATGCCTTCCCTTAGACCATGAGCCGGAGCAGATTCGCTACATTTCGAACGTCACCTCGACCGCCGCCGCGGAGCGCTTCGCAGGCCCGTGATAGACCGCCTCGACATTATTGCCGTCGGGATCGAGCAGGAAGGCGGCATAATAGCCCGGGTGATAGGGCCGCTCGCCCGGTGCGCCATTGTCGTTGCCACCGGCGGCGAGGCCGGCGGCGTGGAACCGGTCGACCGTGTCGCGGTCGGGCGCCTGGAAGGCGTAGTGCATCCGCCCGGTCGGCGGCCCCTTGTCGGTGACCCAAAGCTCGTCGCCGTAGAAGGCGCTCGCCTCGGGCATTTCGGTGATGTCGACGCCGAGCACGCCGAGCACCGCCGAATAGAATCGCCGCGCCGCCGCGAGGTCGCGCGTCGTCAGCTGGAGATGGTCGATCAGACGTCCGCGATAGAGTTGCATCCTGGCCTCCTCGCTAACGCGAACGCGCGACCGGGCCGCACGGTCCCGGATCAATCGGAGGCGTCGAGGAACCGGCCCAGGGTCACGACCGGCTGACGCTCGAGGCCGAGCGCTTCGTAGAAGGCGATCGCCTCCGCATTGCCGTCGCGGACCATCAGCTGGATCTTCGGCGCGCCGGCGGCACGCAGCCACTCTTCTGCCGCGGCCATCATACGCCTCCCCAGCCCGCCCCGGCGATGTGCCGGATCGACCGCGAGATAATAGACCCAGCCGCGATGGCCGTCATGGCCAACCATCACGCTGGCCGCGATCCCGGCGGCGTTGTTCCTCGGCCCGGACGCCCGAATCAACAGGATGGTCGATGCCGGGCCGTCGAGCGCGCGGTGGAAATCGGCTGCCGGCTTGTTCCACGGACGCGTCAGGCTGCACGCCTGCCACAGCGCGATCACGCCGTCTGCGTCTTCGCGGCGCGCCGTCTCGATCATGTCAGGTGTTCCAGTTCGCAGGCATCGATCAGCCCCCCGCCAGCTGCCGCACGACGCCGAACAGCGCGCCAGCAAAGAGCAGGAGGCTGGCAACTGCCTGGATGAAAATGCCGGGAACGCGCTTCTCGACCGATTTGCGATAGCCGACGAAATAGACCAGCCGCCCAATCACCCAGACCAGGCCGATCACCGCCGCGCCCCTGTCGCTCAGATAGAGCGCGCACAGCCACAGCGGCACCAGGAAGCAGGGCATCCATTCGAGCGTGTTCAGGTGCACGCGGCAGACCCGATCGAAGTCCGGGTTGCCGGCCATCGCCGGCAGGCTGACCCCGAACCTCCCATGCGCCACGGCCACCCGTGTCGCGAGGAAGAAATAGAAAGCCACGGCAAGCAACGAGACCAGCGCCGTATAATGCGGCATTTGCATCACTCCCCTTCAGGAACTGTTCGGCCGTCAGGCCCGCCAAGCCACCAGATCCGCATAGCGCTGCAGGTAGAGCGGCCAGCCGCGGTCATTGGCGACGCCGTCACGAACGCCTTCCCAACCCCCGCCATGGCGCTCGAGCTTGCGGTGCTCGATCTCGACACGGGTCCGCTGCTCGGTCTCGGCGGTGAAGCGGACCTCCCACTCGCTCGTCTTGTCCGGGTCCGTCTCGATCCGCCATTGCGGGCTGATGTTCCAGCTGAGCACCACCCGCTCGGGGGGCTCATAGGCGAGGACACGTGCCCACCGGCATTCGCTGCCATCGACGCCGCGGTCGTAGAGGTGACCGCCAACCCAGGGCTCGAAGACCGTCTCCGCGATCGGGCTGCCGAGCAGATTATGCTCGGCAGGCTTGAAGCGCCCGAAATCCTCGGTGAAGATCTGGAAGGCGCGCGCGATCGGTGCCTCGACCACGATCGAGGTCTTCACGGACGCGTCGCTTGCATGGGTGCTCATCGGGTCTCCTCCGGCGGTTGCTCAATCAGCGATTTGTAGGTGTCGAGCGTCTTGCTCCAATAAAGGTCGAGCTCGGCACGAAGCGCCGCCAGTCCTTCGAGGTCGGCGCGATAGATGCGCTGCTTGCCCACCTGGACGTCGAGGACGAGCCCCGCGCCCTTCAACACCTTGAGATGCTGCGAGACGGCCGGCCGGCTGACCGGCAGGACGCTGGCCAGGTCTCCGACCGAGCGTGGATGGTCGACCAGCAGCTCGAAGATCGAGTGTCTGGTGGGATCCGAAAGCGCGGTCCAGCGGCTTTTCGCGTAAGTCATCACTAACGCGTTAGTCTAGGCTTACGCGTTGACGGTGTCAAATCGCGCCGCTTGTCCGGTTCAACCGGACATGCGACTTTGCGCGCCCGATGACCGACATCGCGGCGACACCGGTCGACACAGGCGTGCGCGACGAGACGCTGGGTCAGCCGCGTGGTCTGTGGGTGCTCGCCGGCACCGAATTGTGGGAGCGGATCTCCTTCCACGGCATGCAGGCGCTGCTGGTCCTCTACATGGTGGACGCGCTGCTGCTGCCGGGCCGGATCGAGCAGGTCGCCGGCATCGCCGCCTATCGCGCCGCGGTCGAGACGTTCACCGGCCCGCTGTCGGTGCAGGCGCTCGCCGCCCAGACGTTCGGCCTCTATATCGGCCTCGTCTCCCTGACGCCGGTGCTCGGCGGCGCGATCGGTGACCGGTTGATCGGCCGCCGCGCCGCAGTCACGCTCGGCGCCGGGCTGATGACCTGCGGCCATTTCGCCCTCGCCTTCGACCGTTCCTTCCTGGCCGCCTTGCTGCTGCTGATCCTCGGCGCCGGCCTGCTGCGCGGCAATCTGTCGGCCCAGGTGAAGGCGCTCTATGCCGAGGGCGACCGGCGCGAGGCGGACGCCTTCCAGCTCTATTATGTCGCGATCAACATCGGCGCCTTTGCCGCGCCGATCATCACCGGCACGCTCGCCGCATTCCTTGGCTGGCACGTCGCCTTCGGCTTCGCCGGGTTCGGCATGCTGATCGGCCTGCTCGTCTATCTCGCGGGCGGCCGCCTGCTGCCGGCCGAGCCGCCGAGAAAGGCGCGAGCCGCGCCTGCGCCCCTCAGCGGGGCCGAGCGAAGCAATCTGATCGGTCTCGTTTTGGCCTGTCCCTTCCTGGTCTGCTTCTGGGTCGCGCAGTCGCAGGTCTGGAACGTCTACAATCTCTGGGTCCGCGATCATGTCGATCTCGGCATCGGTTCGTTCCAGATGCCGGTGCCCTGGCTGCAGGCGCTCGACGGCGTCGCACCGATCCTGATGATGCCGATCGTGCTCACCTTGTGGCGGCGCCAGGCGCGCCGGGGCCGCGAGCCGGACGCGCTCGCCAAGATCGCGATCGGCTGCCTGATCTTCGGCGCCGGGACGCTGTTGCTCGCCGCTGCGCCGCTGGTCGAGGCCTCGGACGGGCGCGCGCCGTTGCTCTTGGCGGTCGCCTTCCATCTCCTGTCCAACTCGGGCTGGCTGTTCGCGGTGCCGATCGCCTTGGCCCTGTTCGCGACCCGTGCGCCGGAATCGATGCGCGGCATGATGATCGGCGTGAACTCGCTCAACATCTTCGCCGGCAGCCTGATCTCCGGCCGGATCGGCAGCCTCTACGAGCAGGTCGCCCCCTCGACCTTCTGGATGATCCACGCGGCGATCGTCGCCGGCGGCGGCGTCGGCCTGCTGCTGTTTGGCAGCGCCCTGCGGAAGCTGCTGGCGCCAGGTGGCGGGGCGGACTCCTAGCTCCTGTCGGCTGTTTCCAGCGCTTTTGGGTCGAACGCCGGTTTGCCGCTCTCTGCGCCCCCGCCGAGAACCGCAGCAAGCAGCGCGACGAGACCGCGGCCGGCGCGCCCGTCGCCGTCCAGATCGGGATTGTAGATCGTGACTTCGAGGCCCACCGCCTTGCCGCTCGCCAGGGCGATGCGGAGCACCGCAGCCAGCTCCTCCCAGCTCAATCCGTCCGGATAGAGATAGTCGACCGCGGGCATGATCGCCTGGTCGAGCACGTCGGCATCGAGATGAATGAAGAAGCCGTCGAGCGCGGGCCGGTCGAGATGGTCGACCGCGGCGCGCGCGGCCGCCTCGATGCCGAGCCGCCGGACCAGCGGAAGGTCGATGGTGCGCAGCGCCGCCGGCAGGGGCTGGCTCCCCGACTCGGCCTGATCCTCATGGTCGCGGAAGGCGAAGGCGACGGCATCGTCGGGCCGGACCAGCGGTCCGAGCCCTTCCAAATCGGTCAGCAAGGCGGGGCCGTAGCCGGTGACGAAGGCGAGATCCATCGACGCCGCCTCTCCGAAGGGCTCCGCCTCGGGCTGGAAGAAGTCGGCATTGCCATCGATGAACAGCAGGCCGAAGCGGCCACGCCGGCGCAGCGCCAGCATCGACCCGAGCAGGATCGTGCAGTCGCCGCCGAGCACGACCGGAAAGTCGCCGTCGGCGAGCACGGATCCGACCGCGTCCGCCAGTTTCGGCGACCAGTCGCGGAGCACATGGGCGTTCAGCACCCGGGTCTCCGAATCGAGGCGCTCGTCCTTCGCAGGCGCGGTCAGCCGCCGAAATCCGCGCGCCCCGATCCGTTCGGCGAGGCCGAAGCCGAGCAGGCGCTCGGGCAGGCGTTCGACGCCACGGCTTCTGAGACCGAGCGACGACGGCGCTTCGACGATGACCTTGTTGCGGGACGACATGGGCGATCCGGCTGAAACCGGACCGACGCGGCGGCGCCGGGAAGGTTCCCGGACAAAGGGGGCGAGCCGCCCCTGTCAGGCGACGCCGAGCTTTTCCTGCTCCCTCCTGGAGCCGCGAGTGAAACCGACAGGTTCCTGGCCCGCGGCCGCTCGCGCGGCCGAGTGAGGCGGGCAGCCGTCCCCCGGACGGCTTGCTATTTCCGCCTCACTCCCACTCGATCGTTCCCGGTGGCTTCGAGGTATAATCGTAGACCACGCGGTTGATCCCCTTCACCTCGTTGACGATCCGGGTGGCGACCCGCGACAGGAAGGCGGCGTCGAAGGGGTAGATGTCGGCGGTCATGCCGTCGGTCGAGGTGACCGCGCGCAGCGCGCAGACATGGTCGTAGGTGCGCCCGTCGCCCATCACCCCGACGGTCCGGACCGGCAGCAGCACCGCAAAGGCCTGCCAGATCGCGTCGTAGAGGCCGGCGTTGCGGATTTCCTCGAGATAGATGACGTCCGCCTTGCGAAGGATGTCGCATTTCTCCCTGGTGACCTCGCCGGGGATGCGGATGGCGAGGCCGGGGCCGGGAAAGGGATGGCGGCCGACGAACGCCTCGGGCAGGCCGAGCTCGCGGCCCAAGGCGCGTACCTCGTCCTTGAACAATTCGCGCAGCGGCTCGACCAGGGCCATGTTCATCCGCTCTGGCAGGCCGCCGACATTGTGGTGGCTCTTGATCGTCACCGAGGGCCCGCCGGTGAAGCTGACGCTCTCGATCACGTCCGGATAGAGCGTGCCCTGGGCGAGGAAATCGGCGCCGCCGACCTTGCGCGCCTCCTCCTCGAAGATGTCGATGAAGGTCTTGCCGATGAACTTGCGCTTGGCCTCGGGATCGTCGACGCCGGCGAGGCCCGACAGGAACAGAGCCTCCGCCTGCACGTGGACGAGCGGGATGTTGTAGCTGTTGCGGAACAGGCTCACGACCTGCTCGGCCTCGTGGGCGCGCATCAGGCCATGGTCGACGAACACGCAGGTCAGCTGCTCGCCGATCGCCTCGTGGATCAGGACCGCGGCGACGGCGCTGTCGACGCCCCCCGACAGCCCGCAGATCACCCGGCCCTTGCCGACCTGCTCGCGGATCTCGGCGATCTTCGTCGCCCGGAACTCGGCCATGGTCCAGTCGCCGGCAAGGCCGCAGACATGGCGGACGAAATTGGCGATCAGCTTCGCGCCGTCGGGCGTGTGCACCACCTCGGGATGGAACATCAGGCTGAAGAAGCGGCGCGCCTCGTCTGTCGCGACCGCATAAGGCGCGCCCTCGGACCGGGCGACCACCGAGAAGCCCTCGGGCAAGGCCTCGACCCGGTCGCCATGGCTCATCCAGACCTGATGGGTCTCGCCCGGCTTCCACAGCCCCTCGAACAGGACGGAATTGCCGCTGATCTCGATGAAGGCGCGTCCGAACTCGCGATTGTCGGACGGCGCGACCCGGCCGCCAAGCTGGTGCGCCATCGTCTGCTGGCCGTAGCAGATCGCCAGGATCGGCAGGCCGGCCTCGAAGAAATGCTGCGGCGCCCGCGGCGATTCGTCCCACATCACCGAGGAAGGGCCGCCGGAGAGGATGATCCCCTTCGGCTTCAGCCTTTCATAGGCCTCGCCGGCGCTGCTGAAGGGGGCGATCTCGCTATAGACCCCCGCCTCGCGGACCCGCCGTGCAATCAGCTGGGTCACTTGGCTTCCGAAGTCGACGATGAGGATGGAATCGGCAGGCTGGAGCGTCATGGCCGGCCGATAGAGAGGGTCGGTTCGGGTGTAAAGGCGGGCGCCCGGTCATTATTCGCGCAGAGACGCAGAGGCGCAGAGATGCCGGCGCTTCGCTCCTGCCGAGAACGGGCGAAGCCTATGATTGAGAAGTCGGCTTCGCCGAAGGCGGTCTTAGCTCGGCCCCTCTGCGTCTCTGCGTCTCTGCGCGAAAAAGTGGCGCCCGATCTGAACCGGTGCCTGGGGTGATGTGCCGGCGCGAGCTTCCGATGGCCAAATAGTTAAGCATATGCCGAACTTTCTATTGAAACCCTGCGCTCGCCGCGATACTTAAGCACATGCTTAACGAATCGGCCCGCCTCGATCTTGCCTTCCACGCCCTCGCCGACCCGAGCCGGCGTGGCATGCTTGCCCGGCTCAGCCATGGCCCGGCCTCGGTCAGCGAGCTCGCCCGGCCGCTGCCGATCAGCCTGCCGGCCGTGCTCCAGCATCTGCAATTGCTCGAATCGAGCGGGCTGGTCCGCTCGGAGAAGAAGGGTCGGGTTCGCACCGTGCGCATGGACCCGCAGGCGCTCGGCGCCGCCGAAGGCTGGATCGCCGAACAGCGCGCGCTCTGGGAAGGGCGGCTCGACCGGCTCGAAGCGGTTCTCGAGACCATGAAGACGAAGGAGAATGACCATGGCTGATACCGACCTGGTGCTCGAACGCACCCTCGACGCCCCGCGCGCAATGGTGTGGAAGGCGCTGACCACGCCCGAACTGATCCAGCAATGGTGGGCGCCCCGCCCCTATCAGACGCCCGATTGCGCGATCGAGCTTCATCCCGGCGGCACCTTCTACACCCGCATGACGGGTCCCGACGGGTTCGAGCATAAGGGCGCGAGCTGCGTGCTCGAGGTGGTCGACGGCGAGAAGCTGGTCTGGACCAGCGCGCTCGGGCCCGACTGGCGTCCGAACGATCTCGCACCGGAGGATTGCGGCGGCATCGCCTTCACCGCAATCATCACCCTGGAGGACAAAGGCGACGGCAAGACCCTTTACCGCGCCGTCGCGATGCATCGGAACCAGGCCGACCGCGTTACCCATGAGAGCATGGGCTTCCAGGATGGCTGGGGCACCTGCGCCGACCAGCTCGGCGAGATCGCGTCCGGCATCGCGGCTGAAGCCTGATCCAACAGGAAAGGCAGAAAGATGCGCAGATTGCTCGCCTCGGCGTTCGTCAGCCTCGACGGGGTCATGCAGGCCCCGGGCGCGCCCCAGGAGGATCCGAGCGGCGGCTTCGCTTATGGCGGCTGGACCGTGCCTTATTGGGAGGGCGACGACGCCATGGGCCTGGTGATGAACCGGCTGTTCGACGCGCCGTTCGCCTTGCTGCTCGGACGGCGCACCTATGAGATCTTCGCCGCCTTCTGGCCCTATCAGGACGACGAGATCGCCGCCGCCTTCAATCCAGCCACCAAATATGTCGCCACCTCGTCGCACGAGCGGCTCGCCTGGAATGGCAGCGTCGCGATAAGCGGCGACATTCCCGCCGAGGTCGCGCGGCTGAAGCGCGAGGAGGGTCCGGACTTGCTGATCCAGGGCAGCGCCACCCTGCTCCACGCGATGCTGGCGCATCGGCTGGTCGACGAGCTGACCCTGCTCACCTTCCCGGTCGTGCTCGGCAAGGGAAAGCGCTGGTTCGGCGAGGATGCGGCGCCGGCCGCGCTCGACCTGGTCGATTCCAAAGTCTCGAGCCGCGGCGTGACGATCGGCCGTTACCGGCCCGCCGGCGAGATCCGTACCGGCTCGTTCGTCTCCGACGCGCCGAGCCAGGCCGAGATCGAGCGGCGCGAGAAGCTCAGGCAAGAAGAATTGGCATGATCATGGAAAGCACCAGCGTCCTCGTCTCGCGGCGCATCGCCGCCGCGCCGGAACTCGTGTTCGACGCCTGGCTCGATCCTGAGACGGCGCGCCTGTGGCTGTTCGCCACGCCCGACGGCGTCATGGAACGCTGCGAGATCGACGCCCGAGTCGGCGGCCGCTTCCGGATCGACGAGCGCCGCGGCGCGGAGCTCGCCTCGCACCAGGGCGAATTCCTCGAGATCACGCGGCCGAACCGGCTGGTGTTCGATTTCTGGACCAGGTTCGGCGAGGAACGGACCCGGATCACCGTCACGATCACGCCCGACGGCGACGGATCGCTGGTGACCCTCACCCATGAGGGCATCTGGCCGGATTATGAAGATCGCACCCGGCACGGCTGGACGATGGTCCTCGACGGGCTCGCGACGGCGGTGGAATAGCGGAAAAGAAGCCCCTCCCCTGAAGGGGAGGGGCTAGGTTTCACCTCAACAGCTGCGATCGATCTCGCGACCGGCCAGCGCGCCGAGGGCGCCGCCGATGATCGCACCGGTCGTGCCGCTGCCGCCGCGGCGATAGCCGTAGCGGCCGTAGCGCCGGCCGTCGCGGCCGATCTCGCGGCCGACCAGGGCGCCGGCGACGCCGCCGACGATCGCGCCGGTGGTGCCGTTGCCGCAGCGATAGCGGTAGCGATCGCGATAGCGGCGGCCGCCATAATAGCCGCGGTCATAATAGACCGGGGTGTAATAGCCGCGATTATAGGCCGGGCCGTAATAGCCGCCATAATAAGGATCGTAATAAGGCGAGTAGGTCCGGACCACGACCCGGGTGCGCGGCCGGCGATAGCGGCTGCGATAATAGCGGTCGCCGCGATAATAGCGGCCGCGGTCGTAGCGATCGTAGCGGTCGTAACGGCTATAACCGTCGCGATGGTCGGCCTGGGCAGCGCCGGGCAGCGCGATCATCGCGGCCGCCGACGCGGCAATGCCGAAAATGAGCTTCTTGAGCATGATACGGGCTCCTTGGGAAAACGCATGCAGGACATCAACCGTCCGCACGGCAGCTACGCTGCGACTCCCAATCTGAGCCTGCGATGAATGGAATGGTTAACGGGGTTGAGTATCCTCCTTGTGAGGCGAAGCCTCGTGGCGAGGGGGACCGACCGTAGCCAAAGGCGTAGGTTGGTGGAGGGGCCGCACCGACGCCCGAAAGGCCCCTCCACCGCGCTATGCGCGGTCCCCCTCCCCATGCGCTTCGCGCACAGGGAGGACAGGAGATTCACTCCCCAGCCTGCGCGGGCGCCGCCGCCACCTGCAGACCGGTGAAATGCGCGATGAAGGCGTAGATGTCGCTATATTCCTCGATCTGCTTGTCGGTTGGCTTGCCC
>JAYRLF010000519.1:0-2366 GCA_041905385.1 Allosphingosinicella sp. | reverse complement strand
ATTTTCTCTACGACAGCGTCGGACAGTGGTTGATCGAGCTCTACGGCGCGCAGGATGCGATCGCCGATTTCCGGCGCTGGTATGCCGAATGGGGTGCGGCCGTGATCCTGATCAAGGGGCTGACGCCGATCCCGTTCAAGCTGGTGACGATCGCGAGCGGCTTCTTCGAATATCATTTCGGCCTGTTCATGCTGCTTGCGACGATCACCCGCGGCGCACGCTTCTATTTGGTCGCCCTCCTGCTCCAACGCTATGGCGGGCCGATGCAGGCCTTCATCGAGAAGCGCCTGACCCTGCTCAGCTGGCTGTTCCTGCTGCTACTCGTCCTCGGCTTCGGCGTGGTCGCGCTCGTTTGAGCCCCTGCTAGACGTTCGCAGCCTTCACACGGTCGACGATGTGACAGGCCGCGACCAGGTCATAGCCGGCATTGCCCACGGATTTGAAAATCGTTCGCGAGGGGCGCGGCTCCGCCCTTTCGGCCAGGTCGGGCAGCAGCACGATCTTCGAAGGGACGACGATCCCGCCGGCAATCGGAGCGGCCAGGTCGCCGGATTCGGCGAGGGCGGCCGGCGAATCGGCATAGACGGCGGCGCCCTGCAGGACAGCGTCATCGGCTTCGCGCATGTCCGGCGCGAAGCTGCCGATCAGGCTGACATGGGCCTCGTCCTTGAGCCAGGCACCGCGGAGCACGGGCTGCTTGCTCGAGGTGACACAACAGATGATGTCGGCCCGCCTTGCCGCCGCCGCGAGATCCGGTTCGGCGCCGATGCCGAGCCGCGCGCTCAAGGCGTCGGCCGTGGCGCAGTCACGTCCCCAGAGCGAGACACGGGCCGCCGGAAAGGACCAGAGATGCGCCTCGATCGTGGCGGGCGCGAGCGCGCCGGTGCCGATCACGAGAATGTTCTCCGGATGAGCGGGCGCAAGCTTGATCGCCGCGACGGCCGCGACCGCGGCGGTCCGCCACAAGGTCAGCTCGGTCCCGTCGATCAAGGCGATCGGCGCGCCGGTGCGGGCGGAGACGAGCAGATAGTGGGCAATCACGGTCGGCTGCTCGGTCTCCTTGTTGTCGGGAAACCAGGTGACGATCTTGGTGCCCAGCACCGATCCATCCCAGGCCGGCATCAGCAGCAGGACGCCCTGTCCATTCACGCCATGTTGATGCCGTTCGGGAACAGCGGGCCAGGCCGGCGGGCTGGCGAGCGCGGCGACCAGACCGGGCATCGTCACGCAGGAGCGGATCTGCCGTGCATCGATCTGCAGCATCCGGCCTCCCCTCAAATGATGTGCCGCTCGAAGCGGGCCTCCGCCGATCCGAGCCGCTCGAAGCCGAGGTCGGTGAGGTCGATCGACCGATAGCCGCCGTGGAGGATCAGCTCCGCCAGGCCGCGCCCGGCGGCCGGCGCATGCTGGAGGCCGTGGCCGCTGAAGCCGTTGATCAGCCAGAAATTCGCAAGCCCCGGGGCGGCGCCGATGATCGCGTTCCCGTCGAAGCAGTTCATCTCATAATGCCCCGCCCAGGCGCCGGTAACCTTGAGGGTCTCGAACGCCGGCACGCGACTGGCCAAAGCGGGCCAGATCCATTCGTCGAACAGCGCATGGTCGACGGTGAAATCGTCGTGGTCGTGATAGGTGTCGGGTGCCGGCGGCCCAACCAGAAAGGTGGTCCCTTCGGGCCGGAAATAGAAGCCGTCCGGATCAATCACCAGGGGCCAGCCCGGATCCGCATCGGGTGCATCGACGACGAACACGCAGCGCTTTTGCGCCCTGACCGGAAGGTCGACCCCGGCGAGCGCCGCGACACTGCCTGCGCGAGGACCCGCGGCATTCACGACGTGGCCGGCGCCGAGCGTCTCACCCGAGGCCAGCCGGACCTCGGACAGCGTGCCGCCACGCCGCGCGAATCCACAGACCTCGTCGTGGCGGAAAGAAACGCCGCTCGCGCGCGCGGCGGCGCGGAGCGAGGTCAGCAGGGAATAGCCGTCGAACCAGCCTTCGTTCGCGGTGCCGAGCGAGGCGACGGCGAGGTCATCGGTGCGCAGCCAGGGAAAGCGGCCGGCGATCGCCTCGCCGTGGATCAGCTCGCTGGCGACGTCGAGCGCCTGCTGGACCTCATGGGCGGCCACCAGCGCCGGCGCATCCGCCGCGCGGCCCAGGAACAGATAGCCGCGTTCGACGAACTGAAGGTCCGGCGGCGTCATCGACGCCGCCAGGATCTGCGCCGCCTCGCGGATGAAGGCGAGCCCGAAGCGCGACATCTCGACGTTCACCGGAGTGGTGAATTGTTGCCGGATCGATCCCAGCGAGAGCGCGGACGAGGCCTGGCGATAGCTCGGGTCGCGCTCCACGACGAGGACCCATCTGGTTGG
>JAYRLF010000518.1:0-2379 GCA_041905385.1 Allosphingosinicella sp. | reverse complement strand
GCCAGAAGCAGGCCCAGATCATCCGCGCCGAGGCCGACGCCGAGGCGGCCGCCACTTATGCCCGCGCCTTCAACCAGGATCCGGACTTCTACGATTTCTATCGGGCGATGCAGTCCTACGAATCGAGCTTCCTGAGCGCCGGGACCCAGGAAAATCCGCGCGGGCGCACCAGCATCATCCTATCGCCGAACAACGAATATCTGCGGCAGTTCAGAGGCAATCGCTGAGGCGGGGACGTTCAGCCGAGGGAAAATCATCCATTCAAATCCCGTTCAGCCACCCCATCTAGCGTGAAAAGGCATATTGGCCCGCATACGGGTCGCGCCGCCGCCGAGGGCTCGGGCGGCGCCAGGATTAGGAGGATTGGATACGTGCGTTACGTCTATGGCCTTACTGCCGCCATTCTGATCGGCGGCGCCGCCGCGACCCTCACCGGCCATCCGGTCGGCGCCCAGACCGCGCAGAACGAAGCCGGCGCGATTCAGGTGCCGCCGCAATCCGGCACCCCGCCGAGCTTCGCCGTGCTGGCCGAGCGGCTCCAGCCGGCCGTGGTCAACATCTCGACCCGGCAGAGCGTCCAGGTCCGCCAACAGCGCCTTCCCCCGGGCTTCGAGGAATTCTTCCGCCGCTTCGGCCAGCAGGTGCCCAACCAGGGCCAGGGTCAGGATGGCGACGGGACCGTCACCCAGCGGGGCGGCTCGCTCGGTTCCGGATTCATCATCTCGGCCGACGGCTATATCGTCACCAACAATCACGTGGTCGCGCCCGCCCGGGCCGATGCCGTGGTCGAGCAGATCACCGTCACGCTCGCGGACCGCACCGAATATGAGGCCGAAGTGGTCGGCCGCGACCAGATCGCCGACATCGCCGTGCTCAAGGTGACGCCGCGCCGGCCCTTGCCCTTCGTCCGCTTCGGCGATTCGACCCGCGTCCGGGTCGGCGAATGGGTGGTCGCGATCGGCAATCCGTTCGGCCTCGGCGGCACCGTCACCGCCGGCATCGTCTCGGCGCTGCACCGTAATATCGGCGCCGGCCTCTACGACCGCTACATCCAGACCGACGCCTCGATCAATTCGGGCAATTCGGGCGGTCCGATGTTCGATCTCGCCGGCAATGTGATCGGCATCAACACGGCCCTGATCTCGCCGACCGGCGGCAATGTCGGCATCGGCTTCGCGATTCCCGCGGAGCAGGTCCGGCCGATCGTCGAATCGCTCCGCCGCGGCGAGCGCGTCCGGCGCGGCTATATCGGCGTCAGCCTGCAGCCGATCGACGAGGGCCTCGCCGCCGCGCTCGGCATCGAGCGCAACCGCGGCGAGCTGATCCGATCGGTCACCGAAGGCGGCCCGGCCGCGCGCGCCGGCGTCGAGCAGGGCGATGTCGTGATCAGCGTCGCCGGCCAGCCGGTCACACCCGATCAGACGCTCGCTTATCTGGTGTCGCAGCAGCCGATCGGGACGCGCATCCCGCTCGAGCTGATCCGCAACGGCCAGCGCCGCAACGTCACCGTCGCGATCAGCGAGCGGCCGACCGAGGAGGAACTCGCCCGGATCAATGGCATCCCGACCGACGATGCGACCACCGACACGGACGGCAAGCCTGGCGCCGAGGAGCAGTCGACCGGCCAGCGCTCGGCCCAGGCCGCGATCGGCCTCAGCCTTCAGACGCTGACCGCCGACATGGCCCGCCAGCTCCGCCTGCCCGACGGCACCCGCGGCGTTGTCGTTGCCCAAGTCGATCCGAACAGCGATGCGGCGCAGAAGGGCATCCAGCCCGGCGACGTGATCCTGTCGATCAACCGCGCCAGCACCGCGACTCCGGATGCGGTCGTGGCGGCGATCGAGGCGGCCCGCCGTGCCGGCCGCAACACCGTGCTGCTGCTCGTCCGCCGCGGCGTCAACCCGCCCGCTTATGTCGGCGTCGAGCTGACTCGTCCGCGCGCGAACTGACCCAAATTCTCCCTGTCCGCGAAGCGGATGGGGAGGGGGACCGCGCGTAGCGCGGTGGAGGGGCTGAGCACTGCGCCAAGAGCCCCTCCACCGGCCTTCGCCGGACACAATTCCCGCTTTTGGCCGGTCCGGCCCTAGCCACCCCGCATTCTCCCCCGCTAAGGCAAAGGACGTATAAGCGAGGAGGCAGGCGTGTCCGACAGCAACGCGGGTATCTTCATCGGCTCAGGCGGCGGACAGCCGCTCAATCTGCTGCTCCGCCTGGCCAATCGGCACGGCCTGATTGCCGGCGCGACCGGCACCGGCAAGACGGTCACCCTGCAGAACCTCGCCGAAGGTTTTTCCGCGGCCGGAGTCCCGGTTTTCATGGCCGACGTGAAAGGCGACCTGTCCGGCATGGCGATGCCGGGATCGCCCAATGCGCCGATCC
>JAYRLF010000075.1:0-13092 GCA_041905385.1 Allosphingosinicella sp. | reverse complement strand
TGCCGGCCGGCAGGACCACCATTTCCGGACATGCGGCGCAATCCCAGAGCAAGGCCGGATCCTGCCGCGCCGCCTGCCAGGCCGCGAAGCGGGCGGCGCGTGCCGCCTCCGTTTCGGGCGCGGTCGGCGCCGCGGCGGCGGGCCATGCGCCAAGCAAGAACGCGCCCGCGGCAAGCAGGCAATGGAGCCGACGGATCATGCCGGCAGCTTCGACAGCCGCGCCACGAGAACAACCAGGTTTCGACGAATCGGCGATCCGCGCATGCCGAGGGTTCAAATCTCAGCGAATGATCAGCTTTCGCTCATGCCATTCACCGGCGCCGCGGCCAGGGGGAAGCCTCACCCTGTTTTCAAGGCGAGGCACCATGACGATCGATTCCAGCGACACCATCAAGAGGAAGGCGCGCAGGCGCTGGGTCTGGGCCGCGGTCGCGGCGGCGCTGCTGGTTCCGTTCGGCGCGCTGTTCGTGATGGCGGCGACCGATCCGACCGACAATATCGCGCTCGGCCGCAACCGGATCGTCGAGACGCGCTCGGGCGAGCGGATCTGGCTCGGCACTTTCTGGAACCATAGCGACAGCCTCTATACCGGGCTCGACACGGTCGTCCTGTTCCTCGATCGCGACGGCAAGCCGGTCGGCCAGGCCCGCGGCGGCGCAGACCGGCTCGATCCCGGCGAGGTGTTCGACATCCGGGCGCGGCTGCCGCGCGACGCCGTGCGGATGCAGGTCTATCAGATGCGTTGGACGTCGTACGGCGACAGCGTGGTGCTCGGCCCCTACCGGCCCTGGGAGTTCGGCTATGTCACCGATCCGGGCTGCGACGAGGTCCGGCTCGCGATCGGATCCTGCACGCCGATGCGCGAGCGCAGTTGAGGCGGCGGTTCCCTGGCCGCGGCACTCGTGTATTTGCCCGGGCGATGTCCGCCTTCACGTCTCGCTGGGCCGTCCGGGCCGATCTGCCCGCGCTCCGTGCGCTGATGGACCTGTCGATCGCGCGGCTTCAGCTGGATTTTCTGACACCCGCCCAGATTCAGGCGAGCCGCCAGGTGATGGGTCTCGATAGCCAGCTGGTCGAGGACGGCACCTATCTCGCGGTCGAGGAAGCGGGACGATTGGTCGGCTGCGGCGGCTGGAGCCGGCGCGCGACGCTCTATGGCGGCGACCATAGCAGCGCGCTGCGCGACGCGCGGCTGCTCGATCCGGCCCGGGAGCCGGCGCGGATCCGGGCGATGTACACCCATCCCGATCATGCGCGGCGCGGGATCGGGCGGCTGATCCTCGATCGCTGCGAGGCGGCGGCGGAGGAGGAAGGTTTCGCGGCCGTCGAGCTGATGGCGACGATGGCGGGCGCGCCGCTCTATCGCGCCTGCGGTTATGCGCCGGTCGAATCGCTTTCCGCGGATGTGGACGGGGTCGCGGTGCCGTTGCTGCGGATGGCGAAGTCGATCACGCGATAGGCCCGACGCCGGCTTGGCGCGGCAGCGCGCACCAGGACGATAGGAGGGCGTATCGGCGCTCTATAAAGGGCTGAAATTCCTTGGCTAAGTCGAAATTTATCAGGCGACGCAATCATCTATTCGGCCGCCATGACCGCGCTGCGCTCGATTGACCGGGCGAAACGGCCGTCGTTGCTGAAGTGAAACCAAGCCTCGGTCCGGCGGGTTACCCGGCATGTCATGAATCGAACACCGACCAGACAGCTTGGCCCGCATCCGTTCACCGCGGACGAATGGCGGCAGATCGTCGACAGCGCGGTCGACACCGCGATCATCACCACCGACCGCGACGGGCGCGTCACCAGCTGGAACGACGGCGCCCGCCATATCCTCGGCTGGAATGCCGACGATATGCTCGGCCAATCCCTGGAGAGGATCTTTCCCGAGGGTGCCGGCGCCGAGGCCGTCCAGCGAGAGATGGCGGAGGCAATCAGCCACGGCCGCGGCGGCGGCGAGGAAGGCTGGCGCGTGCGCAGCGACGGAAGCCGCTTCTGGGCAACCGGAGAGATGACGCCGATCCGCGATGCGGAACAGGTCGTCATCGGCTTCACGAAGATCCTGCGCGACCGCTCCAGCCAGCGCCGGGCCGAGGAGGAGATCCGTGAGGAGCGCCGTGCGCTCGAAATTCTCAACCGGGCGGGATCCTCGCTTGCCGCTGAGGATGATCTTCAGAAACTGGTCCAGATCGTCACCGATGCCGGCGTCGACCTGACGGGGGCCGAGTTCGGAGCGTTCTTCTACAATGTCGTCAACGAGGATGACGAGAGCTACATGCTCTACACGCTGTCCGGCGCGCCGGAAGAGGCCTTCGCGGCATTCCCGCTGCCGCGCAACACGCCAGTCTTTGCTGCAACGTTCAACGGCGAGGGCATCGTCCGGTCCGAGGACATCACCAAAGATAGCCGCTATGGCCACAATCCGCCCTATCACGGCATGCCCGAGGGGCATCTTCCGGTCAGGAGCTATCTCGCCGTCCCCGTCATTTCCCGTTCGGCGGCGGTGCTCGGAGGGCTTTTCTTCGGCCACTCCGAGCCCGGCGTCTTTACACCGGAATCCGAACGAGGCCTTGAAGGATTGGCCGCGGAAGCCGCCGTCGCCATCGACAATAGTCGGCTCGTCAAAGCCCTGCGCCAACTCAACGAATCCCTCGAGCAGCGTGTCAGCGCCGAGGTTGCGCGACGCGCCGAAGCGGAAGAGGCGCTGAGGCAGGCGCAGAAAATGGAAGCGGTCGGCCAGCTCACCGGCGGGATCGCCCATGATTTCAACAATCTGCTGACGGTGGTGACCGGCAATATCGGCATGGCCCAGCGCGCGCTCGACGCGGCGAGTGTCGAGGATGCGCGTGCGCGCCGGTCGCTGGACAATGCGATGAAAGGCGCCGAGCGCGCTTCGGCCTTGACGCAGCGCCTGCTCGCTTTCGCCCGGCGACAGCCGCTCGCGCCAAAGCCGATCGATGTCGATCGGCTCGTGGCCGGCATGGCGGACCTGCTGCAGCGCTCATTGGGCGAGCTCGTCTCTCTCGAGATCGTTGCGTCGCCCGGGCTCTGGCGCATCGAAGCCGACCCGAACCAGTTGGAAAGCGCGATCCTGAATCTCGCGCTCAATTCGCATGACGCGATGCCGAATGGCGGCAAGCTCACGATCGAAACCGCCAATGCGCAGCTCGATGAAAAATATGCGGCCCAACAGGCGGAAGTGCCGCCTGGCCATTATGTGATGATCGCCGTCACCGACACGGGGACGGGCATGCCGAAGGAAGTGCTCCAGCGTGCCTTCGAGCCTTTCTACACGACCAAGGACGTCGGCAAGGGATCGGGCCTCGGCCTCTCGATGATCTATGGATTCGTGAAGCAATCGGGCGGGCACGTGAAGCTCTACTCGGAAGACGGAGAGGGCACGACCGTGAAGATCTATCTCCCGCGTCTTCTGAGAGAGGGGGCGGTGGAAGAGGACGCACAGCTCGCCGGCGGTGTCGAAGCGAGCCCGCGGCAGGAGACGATCCTCGTCGTCGAGGACGATGACGATGTGAGGACCTATACGGTCGAATGCCTGCGCGAGCTCAATTACCAGGTGATCGAGGCGCATGACGGGCCCACCGCGCTGCGGCTGCTGGAGCGTCGGGAGGGTCCGGTCCATCTGCTGTTCACCGACGTCGTCATGCCGGGGATGAGCGGGCGCGAGTTCGTGGAGCAGGCGCTCCAGCTGCAGCCCGATGCCCGCGTGCTCTACACGTCCGGCTATACGCGCAATGCGATCGTTCATGCCGGCCGGCTCGACCGCGGCGTCGAGCTGATCGTGAAGCCGTTCACGTTCGAGGCGCTCGCCCGCAAGGTGCGCGACCTGCTCGACGAGGGACGCACGATCCTCGTCATCGAAGCCGAGCCGACGGTGCGGACTCTCGCCACGGAAGCGCTCGGCGCGATGGGATATCGGACCGAGGAAGCGGGGACCGTGGCGGAAGCGCTCGGCAAGGTCCGAACGGCGCAAGGCCGATATGACGTGGTGATATTCGACGACGAGCTGCCGGAGGCCGGCGCCGTGGATCTCGCGCTGGAATTGCGGGCGATTCGCAGCGACCTGCCCATCGTCATCACCTCGCGCGAGCGCGCCGCGGAGCTGTCGACCCGATTTGCCGAGGATCGCTGCACGGTGGTGGTCGAACGCCCCTATGGCGCGGGCCAGCTGGAAGAGGCCCTGCAGAGGCTCAAGGCCTGCCCGCCCAGGGAGCCGGCCAACCGGTGAGATTGCGGGCAGAGCAGATCGCCGGTCGACCAGGACTGTGAGGGGGCGGAGCGGGAGCCGGCGCGGATCCGGGCGATGTACACCCATCCCGATCATGCGCGGCGCGGGATCGGTCGGCTTATCCTCAATCGGTGCGAGGCGGCGGCGGCCGAGGGGTTCGCAGCCGTCGAGCTGATGGCGACGATGGCGGGCGCGCCGCTCTATCGCGACTGCGGCTATGCGCCGGTCGAATCGATGTCCGCGGATGTGGATGGGGTCGCGGTGCCGTTGCTGCGCATGGCGAAGGTGATCGCTCGAAGGATTCGACGCCGGTCCGGTTGGGCGATGCCGATCGTGCGAAGCTCGTGTATGCGGACGGGCTACCAGAGACGCCGGCGCGCGAACGCGTGGCCGGACCCGGATTTCAGGTAACGTTCGAACGCTTCCGCCTTGGTCCGATCTGAAAAGGCTCCGTAAGTGACAAGCCGCCACGGCACATATTTTGAAGTATGAGCGGACGCCCCCGTATTGTGGCGATCCAGCCTTGAGCGCAGGTCTTTCGTACAACCAACGTAACGCTGGTCAGCATGACTAAGACTCTCAAGAAGATATACGTAGTGCAAACTGCCCTCCTTCGCTAAAGCTTCGGAGGGCATGATCAGGTAAACAGTGCCCCGCACTGTTTAGCCGTGTCCGGGGGACACGGCGACCTGATCATTGCTTCGCCATTTTGGCCGAGCCAATCCTGCGAAGCTCGGCACGAGCGAAGCAGGATGGCGGAGCGGGAGGGATTCGAACCCTCGATACGGTTTTGCCGTATACTCACTTTCCAGGCGAGCGCCTTCGACCACTCGGCCACCGCTCCGCATGCTCTGGAACGGGCCCATCTAGTGAGCGGCTGCGATCAGGGCAAGGCGGCGCGCAATCGGCGCTCGGGCGCCCGCGTCTCGTCGTCGCGACGGGCGCCTTCGTCGAACCGCGGTTGAAGCGCCGGCAAGGCTTTCCCATCTCACACATGTCGTGGGGGCGCGACATGGTTTCGATTGCAATGAGGTGCCCCCGCATGGTGCGAGGTTCTGAGATCCAGTCCGCAAGACGGCGTTGATGCCGTCCGCCGGCATCGAGCCGGCCCACATCAAATCAGAGAGTTTTCACGCGCGCCCGGCTTGTGGCCGGCGCGCCAAGGAGCAAGATAATGCACGCGTCCCAAGGCAATCTCTTCACCCGCGACGACACATTCTTCGGCGTCTGCGAGGGGCTCGGCCAGGATCTGCGGATCAACCCCAATTTGCTCCGCGTCGCGTTCGCGGTCGGGGTCTATCTGAATCCGATCGCAGCCTTTGCGGGCTATTTCGCGCTCGGCATCCTCGTGCTGGCGACACGGCTGATGGTGCGCGAGCCGCGCCCGGCCACCGCAATTGCCCAGCCGGAACAGCCCGTCCTTGTCGAAAGCGGGCCGGAAGAAATGGCGATGGCCGCCTGATCAAGGCGGCCATCGCGCCGATTCAGGCGGCTTCGTCGTACCGGATCTGGTTGCGGCCGCCATTCTTGGCTTCGTAGAGCAGTTCGTCGGCGCGTTTGAGCGCGGGGCCGGATCCCGCCTTCCGGCCGCGGGCGATGCCGGCTGAGAAGGTGATCCTGCCGAGCGGCTGATCGCTTTCGCGCAGCTTGAAGTTGCGGGCGGCGAGCAATTCGCGTGTGTCGTCGAGGATCCGGGCCGCCTCGGCCATGTCCATGTCCTCGAACAGGACGACGAATTCCTCGCCGCCGAGCCGGGCGACCATGTTCCCCGCGCAGCCCGCCTTCAGCGTGTCGGCGACCAGCCGCAGCACGCGATCGCCGACGCTGTGGCCGTATTGGTCGTTGATCCGCTTGAACCGGTCGATGTCGCAAATGGCGAGGCTGACCGCCGCGCCCTTCTTCTCGACCTCGGCAAGCTTCTCCTCGAAGGCGCGGCGGTTCGGCAATTGGGTGAGCGGATCGCGACGCGCCTCCTGGGTCGACTCCGCCAGCTTCTCGCGCAGCTTGCGGGTCTCGTCATGGGCGGCGGTGAGCTGCTCCTCGACCTTCCTGGTGCGGTCCGCCATCGCGCGGGTGATTGCGACCAAGGCGGCGATCGAGCCGTCCTCGCCCGCCTCGAGCCGGTCGGCGCCGGCCTGCAAGTCGGTGCGATAGCTCTGGGCGTCGACGCGCTGCGCCTCGACCAGGGCCGCAAACTCCTCGACCCGTTGATGGGCGGCGGCAAGCACGGTCGGATCGATCCCGCCGGACTGCTGCGGCGCGGCCGTGACCGGCAGGCCGATCTCGGACTTGATCCGATCGGCCTCGCGCTGAGACAGGCGGATGCCGTCGCTGGTCGCGGAGCGGACCGCCTTGGCCGCGGCCGAACCCTCGTCGGCGAACAGCGCATAAGCCAGCGCATAATTGTCCGGGGTCGGATAGAGTCCATGATCGGCAAGGAACTTGCCGATCGACTGGTAGATGGCGAAGCTTTCCATGGGGGGCCTCAGGCGCCGGGCCGCTGGCCCGGACCCGGCACCCGGCCCGCCGGCGGAGCGCCGCGCGGGCCGGCGCCGTCGCCACGTCGCCAGAGCAAGGTGATCGAAATACGCCGGTTACGCGGATCGTAGCGATCCTGGGGTACGAATGGATTGCGGTCGGCGACGCCCTCGATGCGGGCGATCCGCGCGAGCGGAAGGCCGCTCGACTGCAGGGTCGCGCGGGTCGATTCGGCGCGCGCGGCCGACAAGGTCCAATTGTTGGTGGTGCGGCCCGCCGCATAAGGCAGCGAATCGGTGTGGCCGCGGATGACGACGCCGTTCGGCACGCCGGCAATGACCTGGGCGACCTCGCCGACGAGCCGCCGCGCCTCGGGCAGCAGCTGGTCGGTGCCGACCCGGAACATCGAGAAATCGGCTTCGTCCATCAGGTCGATGCGCAGCCCCTCCTCGCTCTCCGCGAAGCTGACCTGGTGCCTGAGGCCGCGCAGCTCCGGCGTCGAATCGATCCGCCGCACGAGCTCGTCGCGCAGCCGGCCGAACTGCTCGCGATCGATCGCCCGCTGCTCGGCGCCTTCGTTGATGCCGCCGGTGACGTCGCGCGGGATGGTGATCGCCCGCGATCCGGTCTGGCCGGCGCGGTGCGGGTAATTGTCGGCCGCGACGATCGAATCGCCGCCCAAGATGCCGTTCGAGCCGGCGCTGTTCTGTTTGTACTCGATCAGGGTGGGCGTAAAATAATCGGCCAGGCCGCGCCTCTTGTCCTCATCGGTGGCGCCGAGCAGCCACAGCAAGAGGAAGAAGGCCATCATCGCCGTGACGAAGTCGGCATAGGCGATCTTCCAGGCGCCGCCATGATGGCCGCCATGGTCGTCCGCGATCACCTTCTTGATGATGATTGGCGCGGGCGGCGCCTGCGGCTCGTTGCGGCCGCGCTTCGCAGCTGCCGACGCCATGAATCAGCGCCCCCGCATCCCGTCGAACACGTCGGCGAAGGCCGGCTGGTTCGAATGGGCGATGCTCGAGCGCGCCGCCTCGATCACCAGCGGCAGCGGATGGCCGTGCAGCGAGGCGATGATGATCTGCTTGGCGACGTGATAGATGGCGGCGTCGGCGTCGATCACCTGCTTGGCGCGGTTGGCGAACGGGCCGACGAAGCCGTAGGCGAGCAGCACGCCGAGGAAGGTGCCGACCAGCGCCGAGCCGATCATCTCGCCGAGGATCTCCGGCGGCTGGTCGATCGACGACATCGTCTTCACGACGCCGAGCACGGCGGCGACGATGCCGAGCGCCGGCAGCGCGTCGGCCAGCGACTGCAGGCCGTTGGCCGGCGAGACGGTGTGGTGCTGGTGGTTCTTGATGGCGCTGTCCATCACGTCCTCGACCGCGCGCGGATCGAGCGTGCCCGAGGAGACGACGACCAGGCGCAGCGTGTCGCAGATCAGGTGGATCAGGGTCTGGTCCTGCATCAGCCGCGGATATTCGGTGAAGATCGCGCTCGACTTGGGATCCTCGATATGCGGCTCGACCGCGACCGGTCCGTCTGTGCGCAGCATCTTCATCAGCCGCGAGACCAGGAAGATCGTGTCGAGGAAGTCCTGCTTCTTATATTTCGGGCCCTTGAACACCTTCATCGTCGCGCCGCCGAGCGCCTTGATGTCGGACAGGGAATTGGCGGTGATGGTCGCGCCGAGCGCGGCGCCGCCGATGATCAGCATCTCGAGCGGCAGGGCGTGCAGGATGACGCCGAGGCTGCCGCCGGCGATGACGAAGCCGCCGAACACCATCAACAGGAGGACGATCATGCCGACGACTGCAAACATTCCCACCCTCGCTTGACCGGTTCAAGTCAGGGGCCCCCGGTGCAGTCCCCGCATCTGTGTTAACGGCCGGAAGCGGCCGAACTTTACGATTCTCGCCGCGCTTTTTCGACCTCCGTCGCCCGTTCCCGCGGGCCGGGCGACGATCAGCGCAATATGTCGAACAGGGTCTGCGAATTGACCCGCGCGAACACCGCCTGGGCGGCCTGAAGCGTCAGCTCCTTCGACTGCAGCTGCGCGATCACCTCGGTGATGTCGGCGCTCTCGAGTCCGCTGCGCTCTTCCTCGAGCTGGATCTCGGTGCTGGCCTGGCGATCGAGCAGCTGGTCGATCCGGCCGGCGAGCGCGCCCTGCGAGCCACGGGCATTGGCGATATGATCGGATGCGGCCGCGACCTCGTCGATGGCAGTGCCGACCGCCGCGGCGCGCGCCACCGGATCGGTCAGCGTCAGCGCGGCGGCGGCATCCCCGACGATCGCGACCACGTCGCGCGCGCCGGCGGCGGTGGCGACCGATTCGAACACTTCCTCGCGGGTGCCGACGGCGATCACGGCGAGACCGGTGGAGACCGGAATCTGCAGCGAGGTGTCGGACATGAAGATGCGGTTGCCGCGCGAATCGCGGACATCCTTGAGTGCGCCGAGCTCCTCGGCGATCGCCCTCAGCTCGAGCGCGATCGTCGCGCGATCCTGGTCGGACAAGGTGCCGTTGGCGCCGGCGACCATCAGCTCGCCGGCGCGGTCGAACAGGGAGTCGGCCGAAGCAAGCGCCGTGTCGGCGCGGGCGGCGAGCGACGCGGCAAGGTTGAGGTTGGTCTTCCAGACCCCCTCATTCGCCTGCGACCGGGCAATCGAAGAGACGCGGGCGGCGGCGACGGGATCGTCGGACGGCGCCTGGATGCGCTTTCCGGTGCTGATCTCGGTCTGGGCGCGCGCGATCTCGCGGCCGAGCGAGATCTGGCGGTTGATCTCCATGGTCAGGCGGTGCCGGGTTCCGGTGATCATCTCTCAATTCCTCACAAGGCGTCGAAAATGACCTGAATGGACTCGCGCGCCACCTGGATGATGCGCGCGGCCGCATTATAGGCCTGCTGGTAGCGAAGCAGCTCGGCCGCTTCGAAATCGAGATCCACGCCGGTCACTTCGTCGAGCGCGGCGAGGCTGTTGTCCCGCCAGGTATTGGCGGCCGACGCCTCGGCGCGGGCCGAGGCCAACTGCTGGGCGCTGGCGGTGACGAGGCCGGTCCAGCGCGCCGCGATCCGGCTCGATTCGCGCAGCGGCTGGAGCGCGAGCAGATTGCCGTTGGTGGTGCCGTCGGCGCCCGCCGCCGGGACGAGATCGGGATCGGTAACGAGCGCGGCCATCGCGGCCGCGCCGCCCGACGCGTCGAGCAGGTCGACACCGGCAATGCCGGCGGCATCGCGGCCCGCCGCGGACCAGCCATTGACCAGGGCCGCGAAATCGGCGGCGAGGTCGTCGAGCGCGGCGCGGCGGTCGGCGACGGTCTGGGCGACGTCGACCAGGCCGGCGATCTTGCCGCCCGAAGCCGGCAAGGCGACGCGGGTGCCGCCCGCGGACAATTGGAAGGACAGGCGACCGTCGGCCGCGATCTCGACGCTGACCAGGCCGGGGCCGGCGCCGTCGAGCAGGGTCAGGCTCGAGCCGCCGGCGGGGCGCACGGTGGCGCGGCCGTCGCCGGCGATCGTGACGCTGACGTCGAGCTTGCTCGCGATCATGTCGACGAGCCGATCGCGTTCGTCCTCGAGCGAGGCGCGCGCGGCGCCATTTTCGGGCACCGAGGTGAGCGCGCCGTTGACGTCGGCGAGCGCCTGCAGCGCATTGTTCAATGCAGTCGCCTCGACCTGTGCCGCCTGGCCGATCCCGTCCGAGATGCGCTGCAGGCCGGAGGCCGAATCGCGGAAGGCGGCGGCGGCATTGTCGAGCGCCTGCAGCACCGCGCCACGGTTGAGCGGGTCGCCCGGATCGGCGGCAAGCGCGTCGGCGGCGGTGAAGAAACCGGTCATGGCGGCGCCGACGCCGGCGGCGCCGTCGCCGAGCGCATTCTCGACCGTGCCGAGCCATTGCTGGCGCACGTCGCTGCGCGCGGCGGACGATCCGGCATGGAGCGCTTCATTGGCGATGAAGCCGTTCCAGGCGCGCTGGATGCCGGCGACGCGAACGCCGTTGAAATGGGTCTCGTCGCGATAGGCGATGTCGGCGGCGCCGACCACGGTCGCCTCGCGCAGCGCGATCGTGCGCCGGGAATAGCCGGGCGTCTGCGCATTGGCGACATTCTCGCCGACCGTGTTGAGCGCGGAGCGATAGGCGGCGAGCGCCGACGAGCCGATCGACAACAGGTCGCTCATTGCCCAGGCTCCTCATGGGTGGGCGCCGGTTCGGCCGGGGCGGCGCGGGCGGCGCCGGCGCGGTCGAACTGGGCGAGCAGCAGATCGGCGATGCCGAACGTGCCCTGAGCCGACATGGAATCGGCGAGGCTCGCATCCGACATCTCGCGGAACTGCTCGGTGGCGCGGCTCGAGAACGGGTCCTCGGCGAGCTTCGCCTGGCGCATCGAGCCGATCAGCTGGCGCAGGAAGACGGCCTCGAACGCCTGCGCCGCCTGGCGCAGCTGCTCGCGCTCGCGATTGGCGCCGGTCGCCGGCGCCGCGGCGCCATTGCTGTTGAGCGGCGCGATCACAGGATCACCAGCTCGGCGCGCAGCGCGCCCGCCTGCTTGAGAGCCTCGAGGATCGCGACCAGGTCGGACGGCGCCGCCCCGATCGCGTTCACCGCCCGCACGATCTCGGCAAGCGAGGCGCCGGGGGCGAGCTCGAACATCGGCGAGCGCTGCTCCTCGACCTCGATATTGCTGTCCTGCTCGATCACGGTCTGGCCCTGCGAGAAGGGCGCGGGCTGGCTGACCCGCGGATTCTCGTTGACCGCGACGGTCAGGCGGCCGTGGCTGACCGCGGCCGGACTGATCCGGACTGCGCCGTTGATCACGACCGTGCCGGTGCGGGCATTGACGATCACGCGCGCCGGCGCGTCGGCCGGATCGACCTGGATATTCTCGACCCGGCTCATGATCGCCGAGCGTACGTCGGCGCCGGGCGCCGCCTCGATCGCGATCGACACGGCGTCGACCGCACGGGCGATCGGCCCCAGCTCGCGATTGATCGCCTCGGCGATCCGCTGGGCGGTGGTGAAATCCGCCTCGGCCAGGTTGAAGGTCAGGTTGGGCGCGGTCGCGAAGCCGGTCTCGACCATCCGCTCGACGGTCGCGCCCCCGGGAATGCGGCCCGAGGAAGGCACGTTGACCGAGACCTGGGAGCCGTCCTGGGCGGAGACGCCGAGGCCGCCCACGGCGAGATTGCCCTGCGACATCGCATAGATCTGGTTGTCGGCGCCGCGCAGGGGAGTCAGCACCAGGGTGCCGCCGCGCAGCGAACGGGCTCGGCCGAGCGCCGAGACGGTGACGTCGAGGCGCTGGCCGGGACGCGCGAAGGCCGGAAGCTCGGCGGTGATCATCACCGCCGCGGCATTCTTGAGCGCCGGATTGACGCCGGGCGGCAGCGTGATGCCGAAGCGCGACGCCATGCCGTTCATGGCCTGGGTGGCATATTCGAGATTGTCGTCGCCGGTGCCGGCGAGGCCGACGACGATGCCGTAGCCGACCAGCTGGTTGGGGCGGACGCTCTGGAACGTGCCGAGGTCCTTGATCCGCGTCGCATGGGCCGGACTCGCCAGCGCCATCAGCACGGAAAAAGCGATCAGGAAGCGACGGATCATGTCACACCTCAAAAGGGGCTGAGCATGGTGAAGAAGCGCTGCAGCCAGCCCTGGCGGCTGGCGCGGGCGATCTCGCCACGGCCGAGATATTCGATGCGGGCGTCGGCAACCCGGGTCGAGGCGACCCGATTGTCGGCGGTGACGTCGGCCGGACGGACGATGCCCGACAGGCGGATGAATTCATGGGCGCGGTTGATGCGCAGCTCTTTCTCGCCGCGGACCCGCATCGCCCCGTTCGGAAGCACTTCCGCGACGGTGACGGTGATCTCGCCGAACAGCGAATTGGACTGGCCGGTCGCGCCGGCGCCCTGAAACTCGTTCTGGCCGCCCATCGACACGTCGCTCGGGCTGAAGAAGGAGAGCGGGCCGGTCGGCGGCGGCGTCAGGCCGATGCTGCCCTCGCGGGCGGTATTGGCCGAGTTGGACGAGCTGCCCTGGGTGCGCTCGGTGAGCACGATCGTGATCACGTCGCCGATCGAGGCGGCGCGCTGGCCCGAGGTCAAAGGCGCATAGCCGTTCGACGCCTGGAAGATCGCGCCATTGGCGGCCGGCGCCAGCGGCGGCGGCGGCGGCGCCGGCGCATATTCCGACACACGCTCGCGCCGGGCGGCGACGAGCATGACCGCGCAGGCGGCGAGAAGGGCGACCTTCCGCATGTGAGGCCTCAAACCCGGTCCCAAGGTGGCCGTGATCGGCCGGGGAGACCGGCTGGGCAGGAGAGTGCCGCCGGCCGGACCGGGCTGTCCGGCCAAGGTGCTCGACGCCCC
>JAYRLF010000074.1:5692-13253 GCA_041905385.1 Allosphingosinicella sp. | reverse complement strand
CGAAACCCGAATCCGCCGCAGCCGCGGCAAGCAGGATTGCCGCCACGCCCGCGAGCAGCCAGCCCCCCGTCCTCATCACCAGTCCATCCATCATTCATTCCCCGTCTCGCGCCGCGATCGGCGCGCGTCTTCGTCTCCCCGGCGCGCCAGGTCTTTGACTCACGTCAAAGCCGGGCTCAGGCCGCCTCGGCCATCGCTTGCAGCGCACTGCGATCGTTGATCACCATTCCGCGTCGGCCCGGCAGGTCGATCAGTCCCGCGCCGCGCATGCGGCTCAGCTGGCGGCTGACCGTCTCGATCGTCAGGCCGAGGATATCGGCCATCTGCTGCCGGCCGATCGGCAGCTCGAACGGCGCCGCCCCATCGCGGGAGCGCAGCCCCAGTCGCGATTCCATCTCGAGCAGCAGGGTCGCGACCCGTTCCTCGGCGGTCTTGCGGCCGAGCAGGAGCATCAAGCTCCGCGCACGGTCCAGCTCGCGTAGCGTGCGCTGCAGCAGATCATGCTCGAGCTCCGGGTGGTCCTTCGCGAAGGCATCGAACTCGGCCCGGGTGAACAGGCACACCTTGGCGTCGCTCAACGCGGTCACGCTGTGACTGGTCCGGCGTCCGAAGGGCCGACCGATGAAGTCAGACGGATAGGCGATACCGACGATCTGCTCGCGGCCGTCGCCGGTCGACGTGGACAATTTGAGCACGCCTTCGATGACGTTGGCGACGAACGCTGCTTCGTCGCCTTCCCACAACAGGGTCTGGCCGCGCGCGATCGAGCGCCGACGTCCTCTTTGACCCAGCGCGGCGAGGCCGTCGTCCGACAGCGTCCCGCAGATTGCATGCGCGCGAACCGGGCACTGATCGCAGGCCGCGGTGCTCCAATGATTGCGATTTTCGAACATTCCCACCCCGTTTGAGCCGACATCGGTCTGGTGGTTGGAATATTCTCTCGGAGGATGGGACGACACTAAGGTAATGTCCCTAGGTATCGTCCACAGGGCTCCGGCGGCGGCTCATCCGCATTTGGAATAGCCGCAGTCGAGACAGGTGTCGCAGCTCTCGGATCGGATCAGGGATGCGGCGCCGCATCGCGGGCAGCAGCGCCCCGGCGAGGACGTCGACGCCGTCGGATGCGTCGCCATCAGTCCCGGAGCAACCCCCGCGAGGTGCCGTTCGATGATGCCGCCGATCGCCGCGAGCAGCGACGGCTGATAGCGACCCTCCATCCAGGCGCCGCCGCGCGGGTCGAAGACGGCCTTGAGCTCCTCCGGCACGAAGGAGACATCGCCGCCGCGCCGGAACACGGCCGAGATCATCCGGGTCAGCGCCACCGTCCAGGCATAATGCTCCATATTCTTGGAGTTGACGAAGATCTCGAAGGGCCGCCGCGCCGCTCCCTCGCCGAGATCGTTGATGGTGATGTAGATGGCGTGGGCGCTGTCGGGCCATTTGAGCTTGTAGGTCCGGCCGCTCAGCGCCTCGTCACGCACCGCCAGCTTCGGCTCCTCGCGGATCGGTGCTGGTGTGTCGGCGACCGAAAGCACCGAGCCGGTAACGGCATTCGGGCGATAGGTGGTCAGCCCTTTGCAGCCGAGATGATAGCCTTCGACATAGATGTCGGCGAATGCCTCGAAATCGATATCCTCCGGGCAGTTGACGGTTTTCGAGATCGAGCTGTCGATCAAAGCCTGGGCGGTCGCCTGCATGGTCAGGTGGTCCGAAGGCGTGAGGGTCTGCGCGCTGACGAACAGCTCCGCCGGCGGCGGCTCGGCTTCGCCCATGATCCGGCGCCAGGTCGGCAGCGCGAAATCCTCGACCGACTCCTCCCGGGTCGTGTCGTCCGGCTGGCGGATGCGCCGTGTATAGGAAAAAGCGAAGACCGGCTCGATTCCCGAGGAGATATTGCCGGCCAGCAGCGATGTGGTCCCGGTCGGCGCGATCGAGGTCAGGCAACCGTTGCGAAGACCGTTGGTCCGGACCAGCGCGCGCGTTTCCTCGTCGAGCGCCCGCAGATTGGGGCGATCGAGGATCGCTTCGTCATAGAGCGGGAACGGCCCCTTCTCGGCGGCGATCTCCGCCGAGGCGCGATAGGCCGCCCGCTTGATCACTTCGAGCCAGCGCCGGGTGAGCCGGACCGCGTCGCTGCCACCATAAGCCGTGCCGCAGAACAAAAGGGCGTCGGCAAGGCCGGTGACGCCGAGCCCGATCCGGCGCTTCGCTTTCGCCTCCTGCTCCTGTTGCGACAGCGGGTAGAGCGAGATGTCGATGACATTGTCGAGCAGCCGCACCGCCGTCGCCGTCAGCGCGGCCAGCCTTTCCTCGTCGAGCCCCGCCTCGGGCTGGAACGGCGCGTCGATCAGGCGCGCAAGATTGATCGAGCCGAGCAGGCACGCGCCATAGGGCGGCAGCATCTGTTCGCCGCAGGGATTGCTGGCGCTGATCGTCTCGCAATAGCCGAGATTGTTCGTCTCGTTGACCCGGTCGACGAAGATCACCCCGGGCTCCGCGGTCTCGTAGGTCGCCCGCATCAGCCGCTCCCACAAAGCGCGCGCGGGGACGCTGCGCCGGATTTCGCCGTCGAAGCAGAGCGGCCAGTCGGCGCCGGCGGACAGCGCTTGCATGAAGGCGTCCGTGACCAGCACCGAGAGATTGAAGTTGCGCAATCTTTCCGGATCGCGCTTCGCGTCGATTAAGGCCTCGATGTCGGGATGGTCGATCCTGAGGCACCCGATCATCGCCCCGCGCCGCTGCCCGGCCGATTGCACCGTCCGGCACATCGCGTCCCAGCAGTCCATGAAGCTGAGCGGACCCGATGCCTGGGCGCCGACGCCGCGGACCGGGCTGCCCGACGGACGGATCGTCGAGAAATCCATGCCGACGCCGCCGCCCTGCTGCATGGTCAGCGCCGCCTCCTGCAGATGCGCGAAGATGCCGTCGAGGCTGTCCGGGATCGTGCCCATCACGAAGCAGTTGAACAGGGTCACCGACCGCTTCGTGCCGGCGCCGGCCAGGATCCGCCCCGCCGGGATGAACTTGAAGTCGTCGAGCGCGTCACGGAATCGCGCCCGCCACGGATCGCGCAGGTCCGGCGCCTCCGCCTCGGCCACCGCCGTCGCCACCCGGTCGAAGGTCGATTCGACGCTCGCGTCGCCGTCGCCCTCCGGCGTCACGAACCTGTATTTCGCGGTCCAGATCTCCTCGGCCAGCCCCTGTGCGAGCATCATGCCCTCCTCTCCAGATGTTGTGGGGTGCGATGCTATCGGCTTCATCATCTTGTGATTTGATCTGGCTCAAACCGCAGGATCGCCGCGCTTTTTGATCCAGCGCAAGGCGCATCGAAGGGGCCCATTTAGGGTGATTCCATCAGCGCGGAGCAGATCCGCTTAGATGGAGAAGAAGATGCGTACTTCCTTGCTTGTCGTGCTCGGCTCGCTCGCCGTCGCTGCCGCGGGTCCTGCCTTCGCCGCCGATCATGTCGTCAGGATGCTGAACAACGGACCGGGCGGCGCGATGGTGTTCTCGCCGTCGGTCCTGCGGGTCGCGCCGGGCGACCGCGTGACCTTCGTCCCGACCGATCGCAGCCACAATGCCGAGAGCATTCCGGGCATGCTGCCGGCGGGCGCAGCACCGTTCCGCGGCGCGATCAACCAGCCGATCACCGTCACCTTCTCCCGGCCGGGCGTCTACGGCTACAAATGCCTGCCGCATTACGGCATGGGCATGGTCGGCGTTGTGATCGTCGGCAATCCCGCGGCCAACATCGCGGCCGCCCGTCAGGTTGGCCATCCCGGCCGCGCGCGGCAGGTCATGACCGGCCTGCTCAACCAGGCGGCGGCGCCCCGCACCGCCAGCCGCTGACGATCAGGACCGACAAAAGTAAGGGCGCCACCTGCGGGTGGCGCCCTCCTTTTTGACGAGCTCGGAAGCAAAGAAAAAGGGGCGCGGCTGGCCGCGCCCCTCCCCTCCTCTTCTCAATGACCGGACATCGCCGCGTCGACCGGCTGGTGCGGGCGGAAAATGTCGGCGCGCTCGTCGCCCTCGACGACGAGCAGGCCGCTCAGGCCACGCTCCATGCGCGACAGCGCATGATCGACCAGAATGAAGCGGCCGGGCACGTCGACCCGGAACTCGGTGATCGCCGCGCCGCCGGGCGGAACCGTGATCGTCTGGACGTCCGTCATCGGCGCCGAGGTCACCGAGGCGAGCGGATAGGCGCGGTCGAAGATCTCGCCGATCACGTGGAAGCTCGAGGTCATGTTCGGGCCGCCGACGCCGAAGAAGATGCGGACGGTCTCGCCGACCCGCGCCGTCAGCGGGTGCCTGGCCAGCGCTCCGGCCGAGCCGTTGAAGACAAAATATTCCGGGCGTTCGGCCAACAATTTGTCGATGCTCTCGGTCAGCACGCCCTGCTCGCCATGCGCCTGCTCGGTGTAGATCTCGCCCTGCATCACATAATATTCGCGGTCGACCGCCGGCAGGCCGCCCTCGGGCTCGACCAGGATCATGCCGTACATGCCGTTGGCGATATGCTGGGCGACCATCGGCGTCGCGCAATGGTAGACGTAGAGGCCGGGCTGCAGGGCGCGGAACGTGAACCCCCGCGATTCGCCGGGCCCCGCCAGGGTCGCGACCGCGCCGCCGCCGGGACCGGTCACGGCATGGAAATCCACATTGTGTGGCATCGTGCTGTCATGCGCGTTGGCGAGAGTGACCTCGACCGTATCGCCGACCCGAACCCGGACGAACGGCCCCGGCACCCGGCCGTTGAAGGTCCAGTAGCGATAGGCCGATCCGTCGGCGAGCTGCCCGGTCACCTCGGTCGTCTCGAGATTGACCCGGACCGTTTCCGGTCCGCGGCGCGCAAGCGGGCGCGGAAGGTCGGCCGGATCGCGGGCGATGTCGGCGACCGCAGCGGGGGAAGCGGACGGCTGGCCGCTCTGGCCATGCGCCGTCTCGGCGGCCGCAGGCTGGGCCGCGGCCGCAGCCAGGGCCAGGCCGAGCGCAATGGAAACCAAGTGTTTCATGATGACACCTCTGTTGTTGACGGCCTATCCTCGCACGATCGCGGCCATCCGTATTTGACGAGGGTCAATGTCGGGAAATCCAGGCAAAGAAATACCGCCATCACGAGATGGCGGTGACTTAATGGATTCGCGCGAACAACCTGGAGAAGACTGCCAGTCGTCAGGCGCCGTTGGCCGCTTCTCCGGTCAGGCTGCGGATCGTCGTGGTGAGCGCATCGGATAGCAACGGCTTCTCGACCAGGCTGACGCCCGCTTCGTCGGCGCGCCGCCGCAGCAGCCGGTTCGGGTTGCTGGTGATCAGCACGGCCGGCGCGACGATGCCGCGCTCCCGCAGGTGATCGAGCAGGGACAGTCCGTCCATGCCGGGAAGGCGATAGTCGAGGATCAGGCATCCCGCCGAGGCCGGTTCCGGCCGGTCGATGACCGACTCGGCGCAGGCGAAGGCGTCGACGTCGAAACCCTCGAGCTCGAGCGAGAACTGAAGGGACGATCGGATCGCCGGATCGTCGTCCACCAGCAGGATCTTCGTGGCTGCGTTCATCGAAGAGCTCCATCCCGGCGAGGCGGCGGGTCGTCCCGCCGCCTCCCGCGGTTCAGGCGGCCTGCTTCCAGACCGGCTCGAGCGCATTGTGCGGCGGGCACGGCGCGACCGATCCCTGCGGCAGCCCGCCAATCTCGTTGGCGAAGCCGTGATTGACGTCGCGGTGATGCGCTTCGTCCGCCCGGACGACGAGGATGACGTCGCGCAGGGTGGCGTCGTCGGGCAGCCCCCAATAGCGCTTGGCGATGTCCGGCGCCGGCACGTTCGGCGAGTGGCCTTCGTCGACCTCGGCGAGATAGTGGGTGTAGCTGATCACCGCCTCCTCCTCGAAATAGCCGACCACCCGGTGCGCCGTCTTGGAGCTGACCAGGTAGAGGGCGAAGAAGAACAGGTAGAAGACCCACTGCGCGCCGATGATGACGGCCCGCTCGAACAGGGTCGGCTTGCTGATTTCGATGAAGGTCATCAGGTGCATGCGCTCATTTTCGGCTTCGTCCATGAGCGTCTTGATCCAGCCCTTGTCGTCGCACATCCGGCGCAGGCAGGCGAGGTGGTTGATCGTCGCGCCGACCATGCCGGGCACGGCGGCGACCGTCTCCAGGACGACAGCGCGGTGGCCGTAGCGCTCGGCGAAGAAGGTGTCCGCGCACCAGCGCAGCGCCTTGGTGAAGCCGAGCGCGACCCGGTCGGACAGGCCGTCGGGCCGGTGGTGGACGCTGAGGTCGATGAAGGGGGCGTTCATGTTGAAATCTCCATTCCGATGCGGCACGTAGGCGCCGCCTGGTCGAGGCTGATCTAGTCCCGGCGGCCCGGAACGAAAATTTGGGTCTTTACCCTACGTGACCTACCGGAGGTCCTGCTGGCGACCTGGAATGCCCTGAACCGGATCCCGAACAGCAAGGCGCCTGCCTTCGCGGCCGTGCGGACCGGGCCGGGAACCGCGTGCCTGATCGCCCTCGCCGTCGCCGCCGCCGGCTTTGCGGCGCGGCTCGGGCTCGATCCGATGCTGCAGGAACGGGCGACCTACATCTTCTTCGTGCCGGCCGTGGTCGCCGCTGCCGCGCTGGCCGGATTCTGGCCGGGCCTGTTCGCGGCCGCGGCCGGCGCCGTGGCGGGCCTGGTCGCCGACCGGCTGACCGGCGCGGTCTGGCTCGGCGATCTGGTCGCCGCGTCGGTCTTCTTCCTGATCGGCACGGTCGTCGCGTTCGGCGGCGAGTGGTTCCAGCGCGCCCGCGATCGCGCCGAGGCCGCCCACCGCGACCTGCTCCAGCGCGAAGCGCATCTCAGCTCGATCCTGGAGACGGTCCCCGACGCGATGGTGGTGATCGACGAGGCCGGGCTGATCCGCGATTTCAGCCAGGCCGCGGAACGGCAGTTCGGCTGGACCCTCGACGAGGTGACCGGCAGGAACGTCAGCATGCTGATGCCGTCGCCCTATCGCGAAGCGCATGATTCCTATCTCGAGCGCTATTACCGCACCGGCGAGAAACGCATCATCGGCGTCGGCCGCGTCGTCGTCGGCGAGCGCAAGGACGGATCCACCTTCCCGATGGAGCTGGCGGTCGGCGAGATCCGGGTCACCGAGGGCCGCTTCTTCACCGGCTTCGTTCGCGATCTGACCGAACGTCAGAAGACCGAGACCCGCCTTCAGGAGCTGCAGTCCGAGCTCGTCCACGTCTCCCGGCTCACCGCGCTCGGCGAGATGGCGTCCGCGCTCGCGCACGAGCTCAACCAGCCGCTCTCGGCGATCGGCAATTATCTCTACGGGAGCAAGATGCAGCTAGAGCGCGACGAAGTGTCGCGCGAGCGCGTCACCGACGCGGTCGAGCGCGCCGCGGAAGAGGCGCTGCGCGCCGGCGAGATCATCCGCCGCCTGCGCGACTTCGTCTCGCGCGGCGAAACCGAGCTGCGCATCGAGAACCTCCCGAAGCTGATCCAGGAATCCGGCGCGCTGGCCTTGGTCGGCGCCAAGGAACATGGCGTCCGCGTCCGCTTCGATCTCAGC
>JAYRLF010000074.1:1616-5682 GCA_041905385.1 Allosphingosinicella sp. | reverse complement strand
AGCCAGGACGTGGAACTCGTCCTCGCCGACAAGGTCCAGGTGCAGCAGGTGGTGCTCAACCTGATCCGCAACGCGATCGATGCGATGACCGCAAGCCCGCAGCGCAATCTGCTGGTTTCGGTCGTGCCCTATGAAAATGACATGGCGCTGGTCAGCGTCGCCGACAGCGGCCCCGGCATCAGCCCGGAAATCGCGGACCAGCTGTTCCAGCCCTTCATCACGACCAAGCGAAGCGGCATGGGCGTCGGCCTGTCCATTTCGCGCACGATCATCGAGGCGCATGGCGGGAAGATCTGGGTCGAGGAAAATGACGGCGGCGGCGCCGTTTTTCGATTCACCCTGAAACGGGTAGGCAAGGAGGAATTGACCGATGTCGGCTGAACCGGTTGTCCACGTGATCGACGACGACGATTCGGCGCGCCAGTCGCTCGAATTCCTGCTCGATTGCGCCGGCCTCAAGGTCCGCAGCTACGAATCCGCGATCGCCTTCCTGAAAGCGGTGCCGAACATGGAGCATGGCTGCATCGTCACCGACGTGCGTATGCCCGAGATGAACGGGGTCGAGCTGGTCGGCCGCCTCAAGGACCAGGGCGTCACCGATCCGGTGATCATCATCACCGGCCATGCGGACGTGCCGATGGCGATCCAGGCGATGCGGGCCGGGGTCGTCGACTTTCTCGAGAAGCCATTCTCGGACGACGCCATCCTCAGCGCCGTGCGGGCCGCGCTCGCCCACCGGGACGACCGCGATCATCTCCAGGCCGAGCGCGACAGCATCGTCGAGAAGATGGCGACGCTTTCGACCCGCGAGCGTGAGGTGATGGAAGGGCTCGTCGAAGGCCACGCCAACAAGGTGATCGCCTACGATCTCGGCATCAGCGCCCGCACCGTCGAGGTCTATCGCGCCAATGTGATGACCAAGATGCAGGCCGACAGCCTCTCCGACCTGGTGCGGATGGTCACGACCGCGCGCCTGGCCTGAACCGCGCCATGGACGCCTGGTACGTCGAGATCCGCACCGTCCACATCGCGGCGGTGCTCGGCAGCGGCAGCCTGTTCCTGCTTCGCGCGCTCTCCTACAATCTGTTCGGCGCCGCCTGGCCGATGTCGCGCGCGCTGCGCCGGATCGCTTATGCGATCGATACGATCCTGCTCGCCGCGGCGCTAATGCTGACGACGATCATCCACCAATTTCCGTTCGTCGACCTCTGGCTGACGGTGAAGGTGGTTCTGCTCGTCGCTTATATCCTGCTTGGCTGGAAGGCGTTGCGGGCGGCCCAGCGCGGGCGGCGCATCTTCTATACGATCGCGGCCGCGGCAACCTTCCTGTTCATCGTCAGCGTCGCCCGTGCGCACGCGCCGCTCGGCATCATCGAGACCGGCCGGATCTGGTAGGTCACGCGTCGCCGATCCGTGGGCGGAACAGGATCGGCCCATAGACTCCGAGGAAAAGGAGGAAGGCGCCGGCCCAGGCCAAAGCGGCCAATTCCATGCCGAGCCGATAATCGACCAGATCCATCGGCGCGGCGACGCGAAGCGCGGCGCCGATCGTGACCAGCAGGTAGAGGCAGGCGGTCAGCGCGCCGGCCTTCAGCTCGCGGCCGGTATGGCCGAGCGTCGCGCGGGTCATCACCGCCAGGATCATCGTCCCCATCGCGCCAGCGGTCAGCGCATGGATCGCCGCCGAGCGCGGCACCGCCGTCCCGATCACGCTCGCGCCGAGCAGGATCAGCCCGATCGGCACCCAGGCATAGCCGACGTGCAGGATCAGCACGAGCGGATCGCGCGCCGCCCGCAAGCCGCTCCACCGCGCCAGCCGCGCCGCCTGGAGCAGGCCGGCGGCGATCAGCAGTGCCCCGGCCGGCGCGGCTTCGGGCGCGGCGATCCAGCCGAACAAGGCCAGCGCGGTCGCCGCGATCACGAAAAGGTCGAACCGGTCGGGCTGGGTCGGCAACGCACCGCTTGCCCCCTGCTTCTGCAGCCAGTTGCGGGTGAAGGATGGAATGATACGTCCGCCGATCAGCGAGATCATCAGCACGACCAGCGCGGAGGCGCTCCAGATGCCGAGGTCGGGATCGGCGATCAGCCCGGCCGCGCCGGCATGGTCGGCGGCATTGGCCGCGCCGAACAAAAGGACGAGCCCGACGATCGGCACGTTGCGATTCTTCGCCGCGATCACCTCGCGCGCGGCCAGGGCGGCCAGCACGAGGTAGAAGCCGACATCGAGCGCCGCGGCGGCCGCCGGCCCGGTCGCCGCCGAGAACAGGATCGCCAGTCGCGCCGCCAGCCAGAGGCCGAACAAGGCAGCGAGCGGCGGACCGGCGATCGGCAGCCGCCCGGTCCAATTGGGGATGGCGGTCAGCAGGAAGCCGGCGACGACCGCACCGACGAAGCCGAACAGCATCTCGTGGCGATGCCACGACAGCGGGTCGAGCCCGCTCGGCAGGGTCAATTGTCCGGCCAGGGCGAGCAGCCAGAGCGTGAGGGCGACCAGCGCCCAGGCCGCGCCGCCGAAGAAGAAGGGGCGAAAGCCGCCGCGCAGGAAGGCCGGCGCCGCGGCCATCCGCGCGCGGCGGAGCGCCAGCATCTGCTCGCCTCTCGTCGTGGCCATGACCTGATTCCTTCGCTTGGGAGAAAAAGTGCCCGGCTCCGGGGGTGGGTGTCCGGAGCCGGGCGATGCTGGCGCCCTATTCGGCGGGCACCAGGCGGGGATCGATCGCTTCCGGCCTGGCCTTGGGCCGCACGATCAGCAGCCGGGCCATGAACAGCGCCAGCGTCACGACGCCGATGCTGAAGACGATGTCGCCAGGCACCCGCAGCCAGACCAGCGTCTCCATCACCGGGCTGTGGATGATCTCCGGCGAACGAGCATACCAGAAGCTGCTCGTGATGCTGTGATAGGCCTGGTAGAGCCCGGCCGGGACCAGGCTGAGGAAGACCATGCCCGCCAGGCCCAGGTTGAGCGCCCAGAAGGTCGGCTTCAGCAGCGCGTCCGACCAGGCGCCCGTCCGGAAGGCCGTCCTGAGGCAGAACAGCATCAGGCCGATGCCGAGCATGCCATAGACACCGAACAGGGCGGCATGGCCGTGGCTCGGGGTCAGGTTGAGGCCCTGGACATAATAGAGCGAGATCGGCGGATTGATCGCGAAGCCGAGCACGCCCGCCCCGACCAGGTTCCAGAACGCCACCGCGACGAAGAACAGGATCGGCCATTTGTAGGTCTGCACCCACGGCGCCGCCTTGGTCATCCGGTAATTGTGGAACGCCTCCACCCCCAGCAGCGCCAGCGGAACCACCTCCAGCGCCGAGAACATGGCGCCCCAGGCGATGATCGGCGTGGTCGTGCCGGAGAAATAGAGGTGGTGGAGCGTGCCGAGGATGCCGCCGGTCAGGAACACCGCGGTCGAGAAGACCACCGCCGTGTTCGCCGCCCGGGCGCGCACCAGGCCGAGCCCCGCGAAGATGAGCGCGATCACCGCCGTGGCGAACACTTCGAAGAAGCCTTCGACCCAGAGGTGGACGACCCACCAGCGGAAATATTCGATCATCGACAGCGGGCTGTGCCGGCCCCAGGTGAGCGCCGCGCCGAAGAACAGGCCGATGCAGATGGTCGAGATAAAGACCATGCCGATCAGCCCGCGCGTTTCCGAACGGGTCTTCAGCGCCGGCCAAAGCGCCCGGCCGACCAGGGTCAGCCAGATCATCAGCCCGGCGAAGAGCAGGATCGCCCAGAAGCGGCCCAGGTCGACGAACTCATAGCCCATATGGCCGAACCAGAAATTGGCGCCATGGCCGAGCTTCTGCTGGATGGCCATCCATTCGCCCGCGAACGAGCCGATCACAACGACCAGCAGCGCGCCCCAGAGCAGGTTGACGCCCAGCCGCTGGAACTTCGGTTCGTGGCCCGACAGCATCGGAGCGACATAGAGACCGGTGGCGAGCCAGGCCGTGGCGATCCAGAAAATGCCGAGCTGGGTGTGCCAGGTCCGGGTCAGTGCATAAGGGATCAGCTCCGAGATGTTGTATCCGTAGAATTCCTGGCCCTCGACCGCGTAGTGGGCGGTGA
>JAYRLF010000074.1:0-1606 GCA_041905385.1 Allosphingosinicella sp. | reverse complement strand
GCCAGGAACAGGCCGATGACGGTGACGAAATATTTCGTCGTCGCCTTCATCGACGGCGTCGGATTCATCGTCAGCAGCGGATCCTGCGCCGGCGCGACGGCATGCTCGTCCTCGCCGCGGCGGGCCTGGTACCAGAGCAGCCAGCCGATGCCGGCGATCAGGAACAGGACGCTGGCGATCGACCACATGCCGAGCGACGCCGACGGCGTGTTGCCGACCAGCGGCTCGTGCGGCCAGTTGTTGGTGTAGCTGATCGTGCTGCCGGGACGCTCGGTCACGCTCGTCCAGGCCGTCCAGAAAAAGAAGGAGGACAATTGCTCGCGCTGGCGCTGCTCGGTGATCGAGCGCTCCGGAATCGCATATTGGACGCGCAGCGCGCGCAGCGACGGATCGCTGCTGAACAAACGCGCATAATGATCGGCGGTCAGTCGCATCGCCTCCGCCCGCGCGTCCGAGACGATGATCGTGCCGGTTGCCGGATCGTAGCTGTTGGTCCGGAGCTCGCGCTCGAGGCGTGCCCGCAGCGCCCCCTGGCGCTCGGCATCGAGGCTGGCGAAAGCGCGCCGGTCTTCCCGCTGCGCCCAGAGGTCGAGCAGGGTCGTGGCCTCGCGATGCAGCCAGTCCGCGCCCCAGTCGGGCGCGACATAGCCGCCATGGCCCCAGACCGAGCCGAGCTGCATCCCGCCCAGGGTCTGCCAGACCTCGCGGCCGGTCTGGATGTCGGCCCTGGTATAGAGCGTGGCGCCGTTCGCGGTGGCCACGCGCTCCGGCACCGGCGGCGCCTGGACATAGATTTCGCGGCCGATCAGGCCGAGGATGGCGAAGGAGAGGATGAATATCCCCCCGAGCCAGAGCCAGAGTTTCTTCGAATAGGCCATCTGAACCCCCCGGTTCAAAAAGGTGAAGAGTGAGGGTGGGCGATTAGGCCGGGTGCCGGCGAACCGAAATTCGGGTCTTCACCCTACGGGGAATCCCGGAAGGGAAAGACCGGAATGGGCGGGTTGCGGCGCCTCGCGTAGAAGCCGGGTCAGTGGCGCGACTGCAGCGCAGGATGGGGTTTGCCATGAATTACGACCGGGTGTTCAGCGACGCGCTTGCGCGCCTCCAGGCCGAGGGCCGCTATCGAGTCTTCATCGACATCCTGCGCGACAAGGGCGCCTTCCCGAACGCGCGCTGCTTCGCCGGCCACAACGGGCCGAAGCCGATCACCGTCTGGTGCTCGAACGACTATCTCTGCATGGGGCAGCACCAGGAGGTCGTGTCGGCGATGGAGGAAGCGCTGCACGATGTGGGCGCCGGCTCCGGGGGCACCCGCAACATATCCGGCAACAGTCATTATCACGTCGCTCTGGAAGCGGAGCTGGCCGACTTGCACGGCAAGGAAGCCGCGCTGATCTTCACCTCGGGCTACGTCTCCAACGAGGCGACCCTGTCGACCCTGGGCAAGATACTCCCCGGCTGCATCATATTTTCCGACGCGCTCAACCACGCCTCGATGATCGCCGGCATCCGCAATTCGGGCTGCGAGAAGAAGGTCTTCCGCCACAACGATCTCGTCCATCTCGAGGAATTGCTGGCCGCGGCCGATCCGGACGCGCCCAAGCTG
>JAYRLF010000517.1:0-2410 GCA_041905385.1 Allosphingosinicella sp. | reverse complement strand
GCCCCGGCAGCGGCCGGCCAGGGCGGCGATCGCGACCGGCTGGGCGGGCGGGCGCGCCCGGATCGTGCCGGTCTCGCCGATCGTCCGCCCGAGCGACGCAGCCAGGATGGCGTGGCCGCCGAGCTGGCCGACCCTGCCCTGGTCGGTGGCCATGCCCAATGTGGTGTAGCGCTTGAGATGCTCGATCGCGGTGAACCCCTCCGCCGCGGCCCGCTCAACGTCGCGCTTGGTCACGTCGTTCTGGAAATCGACGAACGCCTTGCCGCGGCTCCCGGTCACGAACCAGAAGGGGCTGAGCGCGCCGTCCTCGTCGCTCGCCCGCAGCCGGGCCGGCGGCGGCGGGGCATGGCCTAGATCCGTGGCGATGCCGGCCCCCGCAGCCAGGCCCTGATCGAGCGCTGCGGCGAGCGTGCAGGCGCCGTTCGCGGCGCCCGCGACGTGCATGCCGGGCGGAAGCGCGCCCGGGACGAACGCCGCGATGGCTTCGGACCAAAGCGGCGCCGCGCCGAGATGGCCGGCGAGGCCGATCGCGGGATTCCAGCCCCCCGCCATGCCGAGCAGGTCGCAGTCGATCCGGCGGCTGCGTCCGCCCGCGTCGCGGACGACGACGCCGCGCAGGCGCCGCCCGACGACGTCGGTCACGACCGAGCCGAGCAGGATCTCGACGCCGCGCGCCCGCAGCCGCTCGCCGGCAGCTGGCGCCCGCCCGCGCGGATCGACGACCGCGGCGACCTCGATGCCGCGCGCGACGAGATCCTCGGCAGTCCGCCAGCCGCTGTCGGCGCAGGTGAACAACACCGCCCGCCGGCCGGCCACCGCGGCAAAGCGGTTGAGATAGGCTGAGATCGCCGACGCCATCATCACGCCGGGACGGTCGTTGCCGCCGAAGATCAGCGGCCGCTCGGTCGCGCCGCTGGCCAGCAGCGCCCGCGTGGCGACGATCTTCCAGTAACGCTGGCGCGGGCCGGTGCCGGGCCGATGATCGCCGAGGCGCTCGATCGCGCCATATTCGCGGCCGTCATAGACGCCGAAGATGCAGGTGCGCGGCAGCAGGCGCACATTGGGGAGGGCCGCGAGCTCGCCGACCGCCCGCTCGGCCCAGGCGCGGGCATCCTCGCCCTCGATCTCGTGGCGTTCCGCGAGCAGGCGCCCGCCCATCCGGGCGTCCGCATCGGCGACGATCACCCTGAGGCCGGCGCGCCCAGCGGTGAGCGCCGCCGCCAGCCCGGCCGGGCCGGCGCCGATCACGAGCAAGTCGCAAAAGCCGTGGTCGCGCGCATAGCGATCGGGATCGGGGAGGCCGGACAGCGCGCCGAGCCCCGCAGCGCGGCGGATCATCGGCTCGTAGACCTTTTCCCAGAAGGAGGACGGCCACATGAAGGTCTTGTAGTAAAAGCCGGCCGGCAACAGCGGCGCGAGCAGCTGGTTGAGCGCGAGCAGGTCGAGGCCGAGGCTCGGCCAGCGGTTCTGGCTGACCGCGACGAGTCCGTCGAACAGCTCGATCGTCGTCGCCGCCAGGTTGGGCTCCGCGGAAGCGCCGCCACCCAGCGTCACCAGCGCGTTCGGCTCCTCGCCGCCGGCGGTGAGGATGCCGCGTGGCCGGTGATATTTGAACGACCGGCCGACGAGCCGAATGTCGTTGGCGACCAGCGCCGAGGCCAGCGTGTCGCCGGCGAAGCCGCGGCAGGGCTTGCCGTCGAAGGTGAACGAGATCGGGCGCGCGCGGTCGATGAGACCGCCATCGTCGAGCCGGCTCACCGGCGCAGCTCGGCGGCGAAGCGGACGCCGGCGACCTCATGGGTGCGGCTGTCGCGCGTCACGCGCAGCCAGCGGCGACAGCCCTGCGCGTGGTACCAATATTCCTCGAGCCATCCGGCGGGATTGTCGCGCAGGTAGACATAAGCGGGAAGATCCGCGTCGCCTGCCGGCCGCGTCGGCGCGGCGTCGCCGCCCTGGACGAACTCACGCGAGGATCGCTCGCCGCAGAAGGGACATGGGATGCGCATCGCCGGGCCCTCAGTGCAGGTTGGGGCGGGCGCCGGCGCCCTTCTCGTCGAGGAGATGGCCGGTCTCGAAGCGGGAGAGGCGATAGGCGGCGGCGAGCGGATGCGCCGCGCCGGTCGCGAGCAGGTGGGCGAAGCACCAGCCCGCCGCTGGCGTCGCCTTGAAGCCGCCATAGCACCAGCCGGCGTTGAGGTAGAGATTGGCGACCGGCGTTCGGTCGATGATCGGTGATCCGTCCATCGACATGTCGGCGACGCCGCCCCAGCTGCGCAGGATGCGGGCGCGGCCGATCATCGGCATCAGCGCCATGCCGCTCTCGCAGACGTCCTCGACGACCGGCAGGTTCCCCCGCCCCGCATAGCTGTTGTATCCGTCGAGATCGCCGCCGAAGACGAGGCCGCCCTTG
>JAYRLF010000516.1:0-2412 GCA_041905385.1 Allosphingosinicella sp. | reverse complement strand
TGGCGGTCGCGACCACCTCACCAGCCGCATTGCGGACCTCTGCGGCGGCGGACGATGGCGATGGCCGGCCGGCCGGGCCATCCTGCGTCGGGGCGCAGGCGAGAAGAACAAGGACGGCCATCGCCACGAAACTCGACTTCAAACTCGTCATTCGCGTCTCCCAATTCGTCCGGGCGGCGCCCGATCCTGCAGGACATGGCGCGCGCCATTTGCGTGCCTTCACCCGGCCTTAGCGCGCATCCGCGCGGCCTTTCAATTCAATGCACGAACCGGAACGGTGGCTGCACCAGGGTGCAAAGAATGCGCGATTTTAACATCCGTATATTAGCGTCGGTCCGGCATTGGAGACCTGCCGATGAAGCCCTGGCGCTTTGCCCTCTTCATGCTGATCGGCCTGCTGGCCCTGCCCTTCCTGCTGCTCCATTTCCTGCAGGCGAAGCTGAGAGGGCGGCGACGGCCGACCAAGCCGGCCGATGAGGCGGCGATCGGCCGTGCCGAACGGCGGCTCGGCCGGGCGCTGCCGGACCCGCTGCGCGCCTTCTATCGCGACGGGCGGAATTTGAATCGGACGCCGCACGGCGAACATTACGGCCTGGCCGCGGCGGTCGAGGAATATCGCATGCTGACCAAGGCGCCCTACGGCCCCAATGGACAGGCCTGGCCGGACGAGCTGTTCCCGATCACCGACCTGCTGCACGGCTATGGCGCCTACGACCTCGGCAGCGGCGAGATGGTCGAATGGGATCCCGACGAGATTGCCGGCGGCGATGAAAGCGACGCCGCATGGCGCCGGTCCTTCACCCGCACCGGCAAGTCGTTGGAGCAGTGGCTCGGTTGAGCAGGCCGCGGCCAGGATCGCGTCAGGCCGCCCGTTCGCGCGACCTCTTGCCGACTCCGTACCAGTCCAGCCCGGCTTCCTCGACCTCCTCGGGCGGATAGACGTTGCGCAGGTCGACCAATGCGCGCCCGCTCATGGTCCCGGCGATCCGCTTCAAGTCCAGCGCGCGCAGCACGTCCCATTCGGTGACGAGCACGACGGCGTCGGCGCCCTTGGCGGCCTCATAGGGGCTGGCGCACAGTTCGAGCTTGGGCATCAGCGGCCGCGCCTGCTCCATTCCCTCCGGATCGTAGCCGCGAACCTTGACCCCGGCATCCTCGAGCGCCTGGACGATCGCCAGCGACGGCGCGTCGCGCATGTCGTCCGTGTTCGGCTTGAAGGTGAGACCGAGCAGCGCCACCGTCTTGCCGCGCGCCGGATCGCCGAGCGCCTGAATCACCTTGCGCCCCATCGCCCGCTTGCGAGCGTCGTTGACCTTGACCACCGCCTCGACGATGCGCAGCGGCGCCTCATTGTCCTCGGCGGTCTTCAGCAGCGCCAGCGTGTCCTTGGGAAAGCAGGAGCCGCCATAGCCCGGACCGGCGTGGAGGAATTTCGACCCGATCCGGCCGTCCAGGCCGATGCCGCGGGCGACATCCTGGACGTCGGCGTCGACCTGCTCGCACAGGTCGGCAATCTCGTTGATGAAGGTGATCTTGGTCGCGAGAAACGCGTTCGCGGCATATTTGATGAGCTCGGCGGTGCGCCGCGCGGTGAACAGCAGCGGCGCCTTGTTGAGGTAGAGCGGTCGATAGACTTCGCGCATCACCTCGATCGCGCGCTCATCCTCGGCGCCGACCACGATCCGGTCGGGATGCTTGAAATCCTCGATCGCCGCGCCTTCGCGCAGGAATTCGGGATTGGACACGACCCAGCTGTGGATCGCGGGGGCGGCCACGCGGACGATCCGCTCGACCTCGTCGCCGGTGCCGACCGGCACGGTCGATTTGGTGACGATCACCGCGGGCCCGGTCAGCGCCTCGGCGATCTCCTTGGCGGCGCTGTAGACATAGCTGAGATCGGCATGGCCGTCGCCGCGCCGGGTCGGCGTGCCGACCGCGATGAAGATCGCTTCGGCGCCGTCGACCGCGGCGGCGCTGTCGGTCGCGAATTCGAGCCGGCCGCCGGCGACGTTGCGCGCGACGAGCTGGTCGAGGCCGGGCTCGAAGATCGGCATCACGCCTTGCCGGAGCGCGTCGATCTTTGACTGGTCCTTGTCGACGCAGATGACGTCGTGGCCGAAGTCCGAAAAGCAGGCGCCGGAAACCAGGCCGACATAGCCGGTTCCGATGATGGCAATGCGCATGGATACTCCCCGACGGTGGATCGCGGCCGCGTTATCAAAGCCGACCGCGGCGGCATAGGGGGCGTTTAAGTGTCGGCGGCACCAGCCCACTCCCCCACCCATGACCCGGCGGACCATGCCCCGCATGGTCCTAAGGGATCCGGGTCATTCCCAGAGCATAACCTGTCGGTGGGATTGGTCCCGGCGGACCATGCCCCGCATGGTCCTTTGGATCCGGGACCAGGGGGGG
>JAYRLF010000515.1:0-2413 GCA_041905385.1 Allosphingosinicella sp. | reverse complement strand
CCAGATCAATTCCGACAAGGTGGCCAGCAAGACCGGCCCGATCGCGCTCGATTTGATCCTCGATTTCCAGCACGGCCTGGACAAGATCGATTTGAGCGGCATCGACGCGGTCGCCGGGCAACCGGGCGACCAGGCCTTCAGGCTGGTCAACAACAATTCAGGCAATCGCGCCGGCGACCTCTGGATCAAAACCTATGGCAGCATGGCCGCGGCGGAAGACGCGCTGGAAATGGAGCTCGACGGCGTGGCCGGCATCAGCACCGCCGTCGGCAAGGTCAGCATCCTGTTCGGCAATGTCGACGGCGGCGCGCCGGATTTCGCGCTCGTCCTGATCGGCGCGCCGACGATCACAGTGAGCGACCTGATCCTCTAGTCGGCCCTTGGCGGGCGATGTCGGGAAAAGCGGGCCGCCTGGGCGTCCTCAGGTCGGCCCGCCGAGCTGCTCGATCGCCTCGATCGCCTGGGCGAGCCGCTGCTCGACGGTGCCGCTGACCCGGACCCACTTGGCGCCCGCTTCCTCGAGCACCTGCTCGCATGCCGCCATGAAGCGGCAGCGGTCGGCCATGTCCGGATAATAGCGGGTGCCATCATTCTCCCAGGGGATGTCGATGTCGGTCAGCAGATAGAGGTCGGCGAGCGGCAGTCCTTCGAGCACCGCGTCCGGGACATGGCCGAGGATCATGATCGACCAGGCCGCGGTGGTCAGCGCGTCGGTGTCGACGATCAGCCGCTTGTTGCAGAGCGGCAAAGCGGCGCGGGTCATCGCGCTCTGGACCTGGCCGATCCGCACCAGGCCGGCAGCGTCGAGGTCGAAGCCGTTGAGCTCGCAATGGACGCGGCCATATTCCGGCACCCAGATCGTCCCGAAATGCGCGGCGAGCGGCGCGGAAAGGGTGCTCTTGCCGGTGCTTTCCGGGCCGTGCAGGCAGATCGTCCGGGCGTAATGAGCGCGCACCGGCGCGGGTATCCGGTCCCATTGCGCCCAGGGATCGGCGCGCACCGCAGTCGCGCTGAGCTCGGGATAGGCGCGCGGGCCGACCAGCACGAATTCCGCGTCGACCTCGTCGGCGAGCCGGGCGCCATAATCCTCGCCGGCGAAGACGATGTCGATCGGCTCGGGATGGGCGGTCCGGACGATGCCGCGCCAGATCGGCCAGAAGTCGGGATGCTCCTCCGGCGCCTGGGGCACGAGGGCGTCATGGCCGATCACCCGGCAGTCCGGAAAGAGCGATCGCATCCATTCGAGCCGTAGCGGGCCGGGGATCGGATCGTCGGGCAGCCAGCAGACCAGGATGGTGAGCCGGTCGACGAGGCGCCGCGCCGTCTCGCAGACCAGGACATGGCCGTCGTGCGGCGGCATGAACTTGCCGAGGACGAAGCCGCTGGTCATGCGATGCCGGCCTGCTGCGACCGCCAGCCGCGGGCCCATTCGACCAGACCGGTGATCGCGAGCAGGAGGAAGATGAAATAGAGGCCGGCCGTGACCTGCAGATCGCGGCTCCAATAGAGGCCGATCGCGACGACATCGACCGCGATCCAAAGCACCCAATTCTCGACGAAACGGCGCGCCATCAGGATCTGCGCGCCGATGCTGAAGCCGGCGACGAAGGCGTCGACGACGGGCGCGGCGGCATCGGTGTAGCGGTCCATCGCCAGCCCCCAGATCAGGCTGACGGCAGCGAGGCCGGCGAGCCATACCAGCCGCTCGCGCGTGCCCAGATAGCGGACCGGAATGTCGCCGCCGCTCGCATTCTTCGCCTGCAGCCAGTTGCGCCAGCCGTAGAGCTGGACGACCAGGAAGAAGATCTGGAGCAGCGCGTCACTGTACAGCCGCGCCTCGTAGAAGACGAAGAAATAGAGCCCGACCATGGCGATGCCGAACGGATAGTTCCAGACAGTCCGGCGCACGACCAGCGCGACATTGATGATGCCGAGCAAGGCGGCCGCATATTCGAGCGGATTCATGCGGCCTGGCCTACCCCCGGTTCCGGCGAACGGCCTAGCTAACCGAGCGGTGCGGCGCTGGACAAGCGATCAGTTTCGCAAGCCTGATCAACGGGCGCATCGCCTGCCACTGCTAGGCCGCAGCATGATCAGGTCTCGCCTTCCCCTGCTTGCGGCGGTCGCCGCCCTGCTTCTTTCGCCGGTGCGGGCGGCAGCCCAGCCCGAGCCTGGCGATCTGCCGCGTCGCGCCTTTCTCGGCATCTCCATGCCCAACGCCGTGCAGGCCGGGAACGGGGCGACCGTCGGGGCGATCATTCCCGGCGGCACCGCCGCGGCGCTCGGCCTGCGCGAAGGCGACGTCATCGTCCGCGCCGGCGACCGCGCCGTCGCCGGCTCCGCGGACGTGATCGCTTATGCAGGCGGCCTGGTCGGCGGCGCCCCGGTCGCGCTCGTTATTCTGCGCGGCGCG
>JAYRLF010000514.1:0-2417 GCA_041905385.1 Allosphingosinicella sp. | reverse complement strand
CGCGGGTGGAGACCAACCCACCCCTAACCCCTCCATGTACTCAGGGAGGGGAATTGGAGTCGGCGCGTCGATTGGCCAATTGACTCTCCCCCCGCCACCCTCCACAGCGTCCTCGTCGCCGGCGGGCAACCGCTGGATGACCGCGCGGGAGAGCGTGTTCCGGCTTCGGCCGGGCCACCGCCGAAGGAGCAACCGCCCCGGAATCTCTCAGGCCAAAGGACCGCGCGGCCAAAGGCACTCTGGAAAGCGTCCGCCGAAGCTCTAGCGAGGCGGACCACCGAAGGGGTAAGCCGTCCGAAGCCTTTGGCGAAGGAGGGCGAAAGCTCTCAGGTCCAGTGACAGAGGGGGCGCTGGCGGTCTTGCGCGGCGACGCGTGGGCCAATGCGCACCGGAGTGGCCATGGACGACGCCGACAATATTCTCCCGCTCGACAGCTGGCATCGCGGCCTCGGCGCGCGCATGGTCCCCTTCGCCGGCTATGCGATGCCGATCCAATATGAAGGGATCATCGCCGAGCATCGCTGGACCCGCGAGAGCGCCGGCCTGTTCGACGTCAGCCATATGGGCCAGCTATTGGTCGCCGGGCCCGAGGTGGAGAAGGGCCTCGAGGCGCTGCTGCCGACCGATCTCGGCATCCTCAAGGACGGCCGCCCCAAATATTCGCTGCTGCTGACGCCCGAGGGCGGGATCATCGACGATCTGATGATCACCCGCCGCGGCGAGCATTTCTACATGGTCGTCAACGGCGCCACCAAGCAAGGCGACATCGCCCATCTCGAGACCCGGCTGCCGCGCACGGTCGTGCTCGATCATATGAAGGAGCAGGCCTTGCTCGCTTTGCAGGGGCCCAAGGCGGTCGAGGCGCTCGCTCGCCTCGTTCGGGGCGTCGCCGACCTGACCTTCATGGTCGGCGGCGCGTTCGAGATCGACGGGGTCAAGGCCTGGATCAGCCGCTCCGGCTATACCGGCGAGGACGGCTGCGAGATTTCGGTGCCGGCCGCCTCGGTCGAGCGGGTCGCCAATCTGCTGCTCGACCAGCCGGAGGTGAAGCCGATTGGCCTCGGCGCCCGCGATTCGCTGCGGCTCGAGGCGGGCCTGCCGCTCTATGGCCACGATCTCGATCTCACGACCACGCCGGTCGAGGCCGGTCTCACCTTCGCCTTGTCGAAGCGCCGGCGCGAGGAAGGCGGCTTCGCCGGCTGGCACCGGATCGCCCAGGAGCTCGCCGACGGACCGCTGCGCAGGCGCGTCGGCCTCGCCGTCGAGGGGCGCCAGCCGGTCCGCGAAGGCGCGATGGTCGTCGATGGCGAGGGCAATGAGGTCGGCAAGGTCACCAGCGGCGGCTTCTCGCCCAGCCTCGAGGCGCCGATCGCCATGGCCTATGTGCCGGCGGCCTCGGCCGCCGAAGGGAGCCAGGTCACGCTCGCCCAGCGCGGCAAATTGTTCACCGCGAAGGTCGTGCCCATGCCCTTCGTCCCCCACCGCTATCACCGCAAGGGAGCGCCCCAATGAGCGTCTATTACACCAAGGAGCATGAGTGGGTCCGGGTCGAGGGCGACGTGGCGACGGTCGGCATCACCGATTTTGCCCAGGGCCAGCTCGGCGACGTCGTCTTCGTCGAGGTGCCCGAGGCGGGCAAGCAGCTCAGCCAGGGCGGCGAGGCGGCCGTGGTCGAATCGGTCAAGGCCGCGTCCGACGTCTATTCGCCAGTCGCCGGCACCGTGGTGGAGGGCAATCAAGCGCTGGTCGAGGATCCGGCCCTGGTCAATTCCGACCCGGAAGGCGAGGGCTGGTTCTTCAAGCTGACCCTCAGCGACACCCACGACCTCAACGACCTGATGAACGCCGATCAGTATCGCGAATATTGCGAGAGCCAGTGAGAATCGCACTAACCCGGATCAATTTGCCCGCCGCGCACGGAGCCTCGTCGCCGACCGAGGGTTGCTTTCCCGTAACAAGGGAGCCGTCCTCATGGTGAATGTCGCCTCGCGTTGGTCGCCGACCGATTATGCCCAGCGCGGCAGTTTCGTGCCGGCGCTCGGCGACGAGGCCTTGCGCCTGCTCGCGCCGAAGCCGGGGGAGCTGATCCTCGACGTCGGCTGCGGCGACGGCACCCTGACCGCGCGGATCGCCGAGATCGGCGCGCGTGTGATCGGCCTCGATTCCTCGCCGGAAATGGTCGAGGCGGCGCGGGCGCGCGGCATCGACGCCTTCGTCGCCGACGCCGAGGCGCTCGATCTCGAGGCGCAGTCGGAGCGGTTCGGCCAGTTCGACGCGGTCTTCTCCAATGCCGCCTTGCACTGGATGCTCGATCCCGATGCGGTCGCGACCGGCATCTTCGCCTCGCTCAAGGCCGGCGGCCGCTTCGCCGGCGAGATGGGCGGCTACGGCAACCTCTCCGCGATCCGCAATGCCCT
>JAYRLF010000513.1:0-2418 GCA_041905385.1 Allosphingosinicella sp. | reverse complement strand
CTCCAAGGTCGCCATCACCGCCGTGATGCGAAAACTGATCGTCCTGGCCAACAGCCTCGTCGCCCAAAACCGAACCTGGACGACCTATCCCGCTTGACGAACAACACAGATGCTCCCTGTATTCAGGGAGGGGAAACGCTAACCTAGCGCTTATGGGCGAAAACCGGGTCCCAGGACGGCGGCTGAACTGGGCCCCGGCCTACACCGGGGAACAAGGTGCTCAGCAATTCTCGTATTTCCAGTGCCGGCGCTTGCCTTCGGCCATCCATTCGACCGCCTGGACGAGGCGCTTGGAACGGGTTTCGTCGCGCTTCGCCTCGGTGACCCATTCGACATATTCGCGCTGGCAGCTCGGCGGGAAATTGTCGAACGTCGCGGCCGCGGCGGCGTTGGCGTCGAGCGCGGCGCGCAAGTCCTGGGGCACGGTGAAAGGCGCCTTCACATGCTTGGCGCGGACCGGCTTCACCCCTTCGTCGATCAGCGCCATCGCCTTTTTGACCAACGCTTCGAGCTCGGCGCGCGGCGGCAGATCGTCGATGGAGGTCAGCCGGCCGAACTGGCCCATGGCCGACATCTGCTTGTCGCCGGCGTCGGTCACCTGCCCGCCCTGCCAGAAGCCGAAGGCGGCATGGGCCTTGAACGCCGCCATGCTGGCGAGGATCTTGCCCTTGTACATGAAGGCGGGCGCGCTCCACTTCATCGCCTCCTCGCAATCGGGGCAGGCGGCGTGGACGGTTTCGCGCACAAATTTCAGGATCGGCTTCGCGAACTCCGCCTTGCTCTCGATATAGGTGTCGAACCTCGGCTCGGTCTTCATGCGCGTCCCCTCGCAACAGGCGCGGCAGGATGACTTGCTTTCGGGTCCGTCACAAGGCCTGGGCGGCGCGGGCGCGGGCCTGGCGAAAGCCGTCGACGGTGAAGATCAAAAGGGCCGTCCAGATCGCGCCGAAGCAGAGGATGTGCGCCTGGGTGAGCGGCTCGCCGAAGGCTAGCACCGCGAGCAGGAACTGGAGCGACGGCGCGATATATTGGAGGAAGCCCAGCGTCGAATAGGGCAGGCGGCGGGCGGCGGCCGTGAACAGCAGCAGCGGGATCGCGGTGACCGCGCCGCCGACGATCAGCAGCAGATCGGTGCCGAGACCGAAATGGAGGAAGCCGCTCGCGCCCTGCGCCTGCAGCCAGAGCACCCAGCCGAGCGCGAGCGGGGCGAGGATCGCGGTCTCGATCGACAGCCCCTCGAGCGAATCGACCGGCGCGATCTTGCGGAGGAAGCCGTAGCTGGCGAAGCTCGCGGCCAGGGTCAGGCTGATCCACAGGCCGGAGCCCGCGCCGGCCGCAAGCACGACCACGCCTGCGGCGGCGAGGATCACCGCGACGACCTGCGCGGCGCTCAACCGCTCCTTCAGCAGCAGCACGCCGAGCAGGACGTTGACGAGCGGGTTCAGATAATAGCCGAGACTGCCTTCGAGGACGTGGCCGCTGACCACCGCGTAAATGTAGACCAGCCAGTTGATCGCGATCAGGATCGAGGTGACGATCAGCGTCGTCAGGACGCGGCCGGTCGTCGCCGCCGCGCGGATCGCTGGCCAGCGCCGCCACAAGGTGGCGAGGATGCCGAGAAAGATGAGCGACCAGACGATCCGGTGGGCGACGATCTCCGTCGCCGAGACGTGGGCGACCAGCTTGAAATAGAGGGGCATGAAACCCCAGCAGAGATAGGCGCCGACTCCGAACAGGAAGCCGGCGCGCCGCGTCGCGCCGTCGTTCATGGCGCGCGCCTAGGCGGCAATCGTGGCGGGGAAAAGGCAGGCCTATTGTGTTATTGGACTAATACACTTAGATTGAGGCGAGAGGAGATCGACCATGCGCCTGAGCCATCTCGCCATCGCTTTCGCCGCCGGTGCCGCACTGACCGCCTGCGAGGCCCGAATCGGCAATGACGCGCCGCCGGTCGCCGACAATGCCAGCGCCGCCGGCCGCGCCGAGGAGGGCCGGCTGACCGTCGAGGCGCCGGGCTTCAACATGTCGATCAACATCCCCGAAGGCATACGGGGCGATTCGAACATGGCCGACGACAGCGACCTCATCTATCCGGGCTCGCGCTTCGGCGGCATCCATGTCCAGGGCGGAACCGAGCGCCAGGGCCGCGACCGCGGCGGCGAGGTCGAGCTGCGCTTCACCACCGGCGACGCGATCGACCGGGTGGTCGCCTGGTATCGCGACCCGGCGCGCAACGAGAAGATCGAGATCGCCTCGGTGACGCAGGACGGCAACGCCTTCATCGTCAGCGGCGCCGACCGCAGCGACAATGACCGCTTCACCTTGCGCTTGAGCCCGAGCGGCAACGGCACCGAGGGGCGGCTGCTGATCATCGACAATCACTGACGGTGTTCCCCTCCCTGAGTACAGGGAGGGGCT
>JAYRLF010000073.1:0-13453 GCA_041905385.1 Allosphingosinicella sp. | reverse complement strand
GGCACCGGCCGATTCTCAAATTCTCGGCTGGGAGCAGGTGTCCGGACCGGCGGTGACGCTCGAAAATGCCGGCACTTCGGAAGCCCGCTTCATCGCCCCGGCGGTCTCGACCGCGACGCCATTGGTCTTCCGATTCGGTGCGCGCACCAGTCCAGGGCAGCAATCGAGCGCCGAGACCATTGTCACGGTGAATCCGGCCGCGCTCGATTTCACCGCAGTGCCCAAGAGCCTCGCCGACGTCGTCGCCGTCCCGGCGGGCTATACGGTGACCGTGCTTTATCGCACCGGCGATCCGCTTGCGGCAGGCGTCGCGGCCTATGCAAACGACGGCACCGATACGAATTTTGCCCAGCGCGCCGGCGATCATCATGACGGCATGTATTATTACGGGCTCAATACGACCGGGACGGCGCGCGACGACAATAATAGCGAGCGCGGCCTGCTCGCCATGAACCATGAGAATATCAACCAGTCCTATCTCCACGCCAGCGGCCCGACGGGCAACGGCACGTCGACGCCGCGACCGGAGGCCGAAGCGCTCAAGGAAATCGAAGCGCACGGCGTCAGCGTCGTCGAGATCCGGCGCCAGAACAATGTCTGGAGCTATGTGCAGGGCTCGACCTTCAACCGGCGGGTCACGCCGAACACCCCGGTCGTGATCAATGGGCCCGCCCGCGGAAATGCGCAGCTGCGCACCGCCTTCTCGCCGGACGGGACGCAGGGACGCGGCACGATCAACAATTGCGCGCTCGGCTTCGTCCTGTGGGGCACCTACCTGACCTGCGAGGAAAATTGGGCTGGATATTTCCGCCGCTCGTCGACCGACAATGCAGCCCGGGCCCCTCGCGAGGTCACTTCGCTCAATCGCTACGGCGCAACCCAGGGCGCAAGTGGGAGCTATGGCTGGGCGAGCGTGACCCCCGCCCAGCCCGGCAACACGACCTTCCGGCGCTGGAATGCCAGCGTCGATCCAGCGGCGCCGGCGGACGGTAGCGGCGATTTTCGCAACGAGCCCAACCAGTTCGGCTGGGTGGTCGAGATCGACCCCTATGATCCGACCAAGGCGCCGCGCAAGCGGACCGCGCTCGGGCGGATGGGCCACGAGGGCGCGTGGCACGGCCAGTGGGTGTCGGGCCGCAAGGTCTCGATCTATCTCGGCGACGACGCGCGCGGCGAATATTTCTACAAGTTCGTGTCGAGCCAGGCCTGGAACCCGGCGGATGCGCAGGCCGCGGACCGGCTCGCGATCGGCGACAAATATCTCGACAGCGGCACGCTCTACGTCGCCAGATTCAACGCCGACGGATCCGGCACCTGGATCCCGCTCGTCTTCGGCCAGAACGGCCTGACGCCGAGCAGTGCGGTCTTCCCGTTTCAGGACCAGGCCGACATATTGATCCATACGCGGCTCGCCGCCGATGCGGTCGGCGCGACCAAGATGGACCGGCCGGAATGGACCGCGACCAACAATATCAATGGCGAGATCTACCTCACCCTGACCAACAACAATGCGGCGCTGCGGCCGTTGAGCGGGACCGACGGCCCCAATCCGCGCCATTATAACGATCCGCGCGGCAGCTCGAACCAGTTCGGCAATCCGAACGGCCACATCCTCCGCCTGCGCGAGACCGGCAACAACAGTGAGGCGACGACATTCAATTGGGACATCTATCTGTTCGGGGCTGGGGCCGATCTCAACGCGACCAACGTCAACCTGTCCGGACTCGACGCGAGCAACGATTTCTCGAGCCCTGACGGTTTGTGGTTTTCGAGGCCGACCAATCCCTCCGGGCAGGTCAAGCCGCTGCTCTGGATCCAGACCGACGACGGCGCCTATACCGACGTCACCAACAACCAGATGCTGGCGGCGCTGCCGGGCAATTATGGCGACGGCGGCGCCAGAACGATCACCAATGTCGGCGCGTCCGGCAGCGCGACCCAGGCGACGTTCGTCGGTGCCGCGCCTGGCGTGAATCTGAAGCGGTTTCTGGTCGGACCGAAGGAGTGCGAGATCACCGGCGTCGATTCGACCCCGGACGGACGCACTTTGTTCGTCAACATCCAGCATCCCGGCGAGAATGGCGGGCCGACCAACATAACCAGCAATTGGCCGCAAAGCCAAAGCGGCAATGCCAGCGGCCGGCCGCGGTCGGCGACGATCGTGATCACCAAGGACGATGGCGGCGTGGTCGGACTGTAGCGACGATTGCTGCGCGTTGCGCGACCTCGGGGCCAGAGCTCAGCGCGGATATTCGAGCTGCTGGGCGACAAGGTTCGCGGTGCCGCGGCCGTAACGGTCCTCGATCGCGGCCAGCGCGTCGTCGAGAGCGCGGGCCGGCGGCCGAGCGGCGATCGGCTGCAGCCGGGTCTCGTCCGGCCATGAACCGGCGATTTGGTCCGGGATCAGGCGAAGCCCGCTTCGACTGATTCCGACGCCGCCGCCCGCAGCGAAGGTCTGGACCTGCGAGCGATAGGTTCGGGACCAGGCGTCGGCGACCAGGGCGAGTGAGACCTCGTCGATTCCGGGCGTGAGCTCGAGACCGAGCCGTTCGCGATTCCAGAAGGCCAGGGTGTTGCCGGTGACGGTCAGCGCGAACGGCCGGTTGAAGCGGAAGGCTGCGCTCGCATGGCGGGCATCCCAGCGGTCGACGCCGAGGCCCTGCGCGACCTGGGCGGCCCTGGTCCGGCCGGCGATCGCCTCGATGAGCGTGAGCATCATCGGCATCGAGGCGGTGATGCCGGTGGTGGTGGCGACGCGCCCGTCGACGACGAAGCGCCGGTCCCGGGCGTAGACGATGCTCGGGTGCCGCTCGAGCATTTCGTCGAGATAATACCAGTGGGTGGTCGCGCGGCGGCCGTCCAGAAGGCCTGCGGCCGCAAGGACCTTGGCGCCGGCGCAGACGCCGATCACGATCGCGCCCCTGGCTGCCTGGGCGCGGATCCAGGCGAGCGCCGCCGGATCATCGTCGTGGAGCAGGCGGGGAACGATCACATAATCGGCGCCCTCGGGATGACGCGCATCGAAATCCGCCGTCGTCGCCTGCGGCATGACGGTGAGCGCGGGAAAAAGGCTGACCGGCCCCGGGCCTGTCGCCAACAGGGTGACATCTGCGACATCGGCGCGCCGCAATATGCCATAAGGCATGAGATAGTCGGTCGTTTCCGTTCCGGCATTGATGCCGATGACCGCGATCACCGGACGGCGCGGACGCGGCGGGCGCAGGGCGCCGACCAGAGCGTCATGTTCGGCGCGCGCGATGGGCGCCGCCGCAGCTGCGGCCGGCGCGGGCGGCAGGGTCATCAGCCAGATTCCGAACCCCGCCAGTGCGAGCAGAGGCAGCACGATCAGGATCCGCAGGGCGAGACGCTTCATGCCGCACCTCTCATCCACCAAGCCATAGAATGTCCCAGTCGCGCCGGCCCGCAGTGCGCCGCGAGTCCGAAGGCGGCGAATGGTGCATTTTGCCGTGCGAACCGCGCGGCAAGGCCAGTGGGCGCCGCAGGACTCGGTTCGTCGCAACCGCGCTCGACCTTCGGAACTCCGCATATCGCTCCCCGTTTGAACGCCACGGCCGAAGCGTCAGCCCAGGAATAGGCGCACGGCCCGGTCGCGTTCGATTGAGTGGGCGATGCGGCCTGTTTCGGTCCGCCAACCGAAGGAGGCTCAACATGGATCCGAATCTTGTCATTGTCATCGTGGTCGCCGCCATTTTGGTCGCGGGGGCCTTGTGGTTCACGTCTTACCGCCGGTCCAACCAGCTGCGTTCGCGCTTCGGGCCGGAATATCATCGCGCGCTGAAGGATGGGGACAGCACGCGCAAGGCCGAGGCCGAGCTGGTCGAGCGCGAGAAGCGCGTGCAGGCGCTCTCGATCCGGCCGCTCACGCCGAATGAGCATGATGCGTTCGTCGCCGAATGGCATCAGGTCCAGGCCGAGTTTGTCGACGACCCCGCCGACGCGATCGGCCGCGCCGACGACCTGCTCGGCCGGGTGATGTCGACCCGCGGCTATCCGGTCAGCGATTTCGATCGGGCCGCAGCCGATCTGTCGGTCGATCACCCGATCGTCGTCCAGCACTATCGCCGGGCGCACGACATCGCGTTGCGCCACGAGGAGGGCAAGGCAGATACCGAGGACCTGCGCAAGGCGATGATCCACTACCGCGAACTGTTCGACGAGCTGGTCGACGAGCAGGCGCCAGTGGAGTCCCGCGAGTCGCACGCCGGCAACGGCCGCGACCAGACGGCCCAGGACGGCCAGCCGTTCATGCTTTCGCGCGACGAGCAGTCGCAAGCGCAGCGGCGCACGAAGAGTGGGGAGTCGGTCCGATGAACGGCGACGACAAGCTCTTCTCTCAAGAGAGCGACCTCAGCACGGCCGACCTGGTCGAACCGCGCCGCGAGGCCGAACCGGCCGGCACGACCGAGACGGTCCGGCCGGCCTCGTCCGAGGACGTGGAAGGGCCCGCGACCGCCGGCCGGCCGACGCCGATGGCCGATACGGAAGGCAGCGAACCGCTCTTCCCGTCGAACGAGGCGGAGCAGATGCGGAGCCGTTGGACCGACATCCAGGCCGGCTTTGTCGACGAGCCGCGCAAGGCGGTGGAGGATGCGGACGGCCTGGTCGCGGCCGCAATCAAGCGGATGGCCGAGACGTTCGCGGAGGAACGCAGCCGGTTGGAGGCGCAATGGGACCGCGGCGACGAGGTGTCGACCGAGGATCTGCGCGTCGCCCTGCGCCGCTACCGCTCCTTCTTCGACCGCATTCTTTCGATGTAGGCCGAAGGCCCGTCACGCCGCGGCCGCGGGACGCGCGGCCGCGGCGATGGCCGCGTCGATCGCATCCTCGACGTCAAGCGTCAGCCAGACCTGCCAGGCCGGCGTGTCGAGCGGCGGCTCTGCCGCTCGGTAGAGCCGTTTGAGGGCGCGGACCCGCTCACCGGCATAGACGGTGGCGACCTCGCCAAAGCGATAGCGGATGGCACGGCGACGGGGTGGCTGACCGGCGCAGGATGCGAGCAATGCCGAGGCGAGTGGGGATTGCGTCCAGGCCGGCATGTTCGCGCACATCGCGAGAATATATGCACGATGCATATATCTTCAAGTGCAACTTGCACCCAGCGGTTGCCGTCTGGCAATCTATTCCGGCCGATAGGATCCTACGACCAGCGCGATGATCTCGACCTGGACGATGTCGGGCGCGTCGGGGCGGTCGCCGCGAAATGGCAGGAAGGCCGGATTGGTCGAGCGCGGCCGCAGCCATTCCACGCCGTCTTCCGTGCGGATCAGCTCCTTGACCGTGGTCTCAATCGTGCCGTCACTGCGGGTGCGCTGGACGATGACGCGGCGGCCGCTGGCGATCGTCTCGCCATGATATTTGACGCATTCGAGCGTGCTGCCCGAGGGGTAGACCTCGTTCATCGAATCGCCGACGACGCGCAGCCCGAACCGGTCGCTCGGCGCCACGGCGATGTCGGGACGGCCGCTAAACATGACCCAGTCGCTTGGATCCCACTCCCAGGCTTCCTTGAAGACGCCGGCCTGGACCTCGCCCTTGACGAACAATTGCGGTCCGAGCGCCACGAACTCGGCATTGCCCTGCCGGCCGAGCAGCAGCCATTCCGGCGCGACCTGGAAGAAGCGGCCGTAGCGCTCGGCGTGATGCGACCGAAAGCCACGAAGGCCGCTTTCATGCTGGGCGTAAGTGGCTGACGGCACATTCATCGCGTCGGCGGCGGCGCGGGCGGACTCATAGCCGGCTTGCTCGCGGGCTTTTTTCAGCCGGTCTCCAGGGCTGGTGCGATCGATGGTCATGGCAAACTTTCATGCAAAAGGCACTTGTCGTGTAGGAATGCATAATGCATGTCAAATGAATGTGCAAGCTTTCCTACACCGCTCCGACACGTCGTCCGCGACTGTCGATTCGCAACCTGGCGGCCGAGCCCGACCTCAGGTCCGTCGCTGAGCCAGATGGAAACGAGTCGCTTTCCCCGTCGGCGCGGGCGCTGTTCGCCCTGATCTCGCTGGCGGCGGAGGCCGGCGAGGCCTGCCCCTCCAATCGCAAACTTGCGGGCGCGCTCGGCTTCAGCAGCGTCGGCCATGTCCCGGCCGTGCTCAACCGCATTCAGGCGGCCGGGCTCATCCGGATCGAGCGCGGCGCAACCGCGCGGATCGTCACCATCCTCGCCAACGGCAAACGAACCGCGGGCGAGCTGGGCAACCTCCATTGGCGGTATCGACCCGAGAACAAGGTGCGGAGACACGTCAAATATGGCGACGGCCGGCCGCGGCGCAGCGCCGAGCGCGACGCGGCCAGGGGCGCGCTTCCCTCAAGGATCGACCGTGACCCCTGCTTCTATTGTGGCGTGCGCGCCGATGTCGGCTGCCGCCATCGGCACGCACGCGAATGATGACGCCGGCCGACGGATCTAGGGACATTGAGCATCGAAGGAATTGAATCATGGTTCGCGTCAGGAAGGGCGGTCGCAAGAAACTGGACCGCCAGCGTTTTCCGGGGGGAAAGCTGAAGCCGCTGATCGATCGCGGCAGCGACCGGACCGTCGCGGCCCGCGCGCGCTTCGCCGCCTTTCATGGCGGCAAGGCAGACCAGCAATTGTTCGATCCGATCGGCCGCGCTTGGTGCGTCGGCCTGCTGGAGAATGAGCGGATCGACCCGGCGCTGCTCCGGGATGCGGGCCGCCGCTATGGCGCGGCCTACTGGTCCTATTATGAAGGCGGTCCGAAGACGCCGCGCTATGACGGACTGCCGGTCGCGACGACGGCGCCGCGCGGCGCCATCCACGATCCGGGCGGCGAGGCGTTCCAGCGAATGGATCGGGCGCTGAAAGATGCGGGGCGCAAGGCCTATCAGGCGGTCCAGGCACTGTGCGTCGATTGCTACCATTTTCCCGATCAGGATCCGGCATGGCTGGCACGGTTGATTTCGGAGCGGACAGGGGAATGCACGCCGGCTCTGAACGGAGCGAACGAGAAGGATCGGTCGCGGATGAATGACGCGGTGTTCGGACTGATGGCGTTCCGATGAGGCGCAGCAGCGAGGCTCGCGGTGGAACTGACCTCGTCTCAGGTGGCGTGCAAATTAGAGAATCGGCTGGTGGTCGTTCTGTCTCAGTGCGAGCGCCTCCGCGATGGCCGACCGATCGCTGACCGGCACGATTTCGGGAAGCGAGGCAGGCGCGAAGAAGCGCGCCTCCAGCACCTCCTTGCCATCCACGACGATGTCGGCGGGCGCAGCCGTTGTCCGGCACAGCAGGAAGAAGCCGACGCGCAGCCGGAAGCCGCTCTCGATCCTGAAGATCGTGACGGGCTCGACCTCAAGTCGGGTTTCCTCCCTGATCTCTCGCACGATCGCGTCGCCGATCCGCTCGCCGGCGGCCATCCAGCCGCTCGGCAGGGACCAGCCGTCGCTCCTGCGGAATGAGTGGCGCAGGAGCAGGACGTTGGCGGCTTTGTCGACGACGACCGCCGACACGCCGAGATTAAACTTGGCGTTGAGCAGCCAGAGCAGGCGCCATTGGAATGCCCCTGAAAACGATCGCCACAATGCTCGCGCTAACCTGGTCATGTCCGCAGGATGATGGGCGCTGGCGCCGCGCCTGCCAACTCCGGGTGATTAGCGGGAGATCAGCCAGACGAAGGCTGCCGCCGAGACGATCCAAAGCGATATGATCAAGGCCGCCGCGGCGAGGCTTTTCGGCCGATCCGCGGTTGAAGCGCGCTCGCGAAGCTCGGCCATGAGTGGGGTCGGGATCATCCGCACCGCGAGCCAGATGCCTGCCGGGACGATCAGCAGATCATCTAGATAGCCGAGCACGGGAATGAAGTCCGGGATTAGATCGATCGGGCTCAGCGCATAGGCCGCAACCGCGCCGGCCAATGCCTTCGCATGCCACGGAATGCGGGGATCGCGGGCTGCGAGCCAGAGCGCAACGACATCCCGCTTGAGCGCGCGCGCCCAATCGCGAAGGCTCATTGAAGCGGCCTCGTCTGACGCGAGGCCATGAACCTATTGCGGCGTGCTGAATGCCCGCACCGCCTGGTTCGGGCTGATCGCCTGCAGGCCGAGCCCGCGCTGACGGCCGCCGAAGGCGTCGTAGATCTGCCGCGCCGCAGTCGCGATCACCGCAGGCCGGTTCTCGCCGCCGCGGGCGAAGAAGACGACGGCGATACGACGCCCTTCGGGCGTGACGAGATAGCCGACATCGCCGGTGTAGCCGTTGAGAGTGCCGGTCTTGTGCTCGACGGTCGCGCCTGCAGGCAAGATGCCGCGGATGCGGTTGGAGCCGGTGGCGCAACGGCGCATCATGTCGAGCAGGGTTGAGCGGCTCTGCGCGGTCAGCGCGGTCCGGCCGTCGATCAGCCGGAGCAGGCCGATCATCGCGGTCGGCGTGCTCGAATCGCGGATGTCGTGGAGGTCGCGGCGGTCGGCGAGCAATTGGGCGATGTTGCGGTCAACGCGGATGCCGGAGAGGTTGTGACGGCGCAGCCAGGAATCGACCGCACCGGGACCGCCAAGCGTCGCGATCAGCACGTCGGTCGCGCGATTGTCGCTGCGGGTGATCATGCGGTCCATGAGGTCATAAGCGGTCTCGTTGCCGATCGTCTCGCTGAGGGTCCGGCGGCCGGCATCGACCTCGGCGAGGTAGGCCGCGGCCACGGCGATCTTCATCGTGCTCGCCATCGGGAAAGCGCGATGGGCGTTAAAGCCGATCGTCTGGCCGGTCGCGAGATCCAGCGCGGCGAAGCCATATTCGCCAGGATTCTCCTGAGCCATGGCGGCGAGCCTTTGCTCGACCATGCGCAGATCGACGGCAGTCTGGGCGAAGGCCGGCTGGGCAACGAGAGCAAGCAGCCAGGTAAGCAAAGCAACGAACCGCATCATCACTCCTCGGTCAAACCGTGCCCCCCGCGCCCTCCCCGCCGGAGTGCGCGATTCAGCCGCACCATAAGACCGAGTTGCTGTATTTGTGACTAACCTGTTCCGGCGATTGGACGCGTTCGTCGCAGCTTCGGCTCGCTACAGCGCGTCTTGGGCGTTAGCAGGGTGTTAGATTCGCCGGGACATTGGCCGTCACCGCTGCTCGTCGGTAGCCCTAGACGATCGTCTGCGACAAATCGGGTCGGCTCAAAGCCGCAACGGATCGGACACGGCGGCGGTTGACGGATCGACCGGCTGAAGCGTCTGGATCAGGCTGTGCGCATTCCAGACCTCGACACCGCGGCCGCCGGCCAGATAGCGCGCAACCCGAACGGCTTCGAGTGCGGTCTCGGACTCGATGTCGTCCGAGCCGACGACGGCCCGGCCCTTCAAATAATAAAGGTGATATTTCGCCATCCTTGCCCCTCTTCAGCATCCTGTCCCGATGGCCGCGTTTCTCGGGTTCAGTCGAAATGGGGAACGCGACTCTGTCGGGCCGCGTTCCCTGGGGAACGCAGAACTAACTGAGGTTAAAGAATTAATCGGCCTCCCAACGGCCGCCTCATTCGGCCGGCTGCAACTGCCGGGGCGGGGCGGGTCGGTGCCTGGAACGACGGAACCAGAAGGTCCAGACGGCGAGGCTGCCGAGCAGGATCAGGGCGAGTCCGACGATCGTCTGCACGAGCCGGTAGACAAGGCCGCCGACCTTGGCGGAATGGACCGGATAGGCGGCATTGAAGACGCGCGGACCGGCGGCCATGGCGAGCGCGTCGCGGCTATAGCGGATCTCGCCGGTCGCGGCGTCGAACAGGACCAGGGTGCGACCATTGGGCAGCCATTCGGCGGCGCGGCGCATGCGCAGGCTGATCGGATCGCCGGCCTTGCGCGGCAGCGCGACGATGCGGAACTCGGCATCGGGAAAGCGCGCATGGGCCGCGGCGAACATCGCCTGCCAGTCCGGCCGCGCAGCCAACGGTCCGCTCTCGACGCGCGGCGGGGTCAGGGCCTCGGTGACGGTCGCCGACGGCGAGAAGGGCTTCACCACGGCTTCCGCGAACGGCCGGAAGATCATCATCGTGCCGGTGGTCGCCGTCAGCAAAAGCAGAGGCGCGATGAGGATGCCGAGATCGCGATGATGCATGACGATCGCCGGTCGCGACAGGCGCTTCGGCAGCAATCGCGGCCGAAAGGTGCGCCGCGTCCGCCACCACAGGATCGCGCCGGAGACGACGAAGAACAAGGCGGCGAGGCCGGCAATGCCGGTCACCGTCTCGCCGGCATCGCCGGTGAAGAGATGGTGGTGGAGATCGAAGATCCAGAGCTCGGGTCGTTCCCACTGGCTCGCCCAGCGGGCGACGACGGCGCCGTCCTGGCTGGCATAGAGCCCTGCCTGCTCGCCGAAGCCCAGGCGATGCAGGCCGAAATTGTGGGTGGCGAAGATGATCGAGGTCGGGCCGTCTGCGGCATGCTCGGCAAGCAGCCGCTCGGTCGCCGCCGCGATCGTGGCCGGATCCGTGCGCTGCGCGTCGTCGGCGTGCGGCAGGGTGATCCAGGCAGTCTTGTGCAGCAGGATCGTGCCGCTGGCGCCGAGCACCGCCAGCACCAGGCCGATCAGCCCGCCCACCCACCGGTGGAGGAGGTCAAGCCAGCGCAGGATCAAAAGCGATAATCCCAGCCCAGGGTGAAGGTGCGGCCACGCCCGGCGAAGAAGGCGAAATTGTCGGTCGGCAGGCGGGTATCGCTATTATAGTCGATATATTGATTGTTCAGCAGATTCTGGACGCTGAGGCTGAGGCCGCCAAAGCCGGTGTCGTAGCGGACATAGCCATCGACCACCGTATAGCCGCCGAAATCGTTGCGCGGATCGCGGATCCGGCCGACGAAGCTGCGCGACAGGAAGGTCTGGCTCTGCAGCCGCACCGCGAGCGGGCCGCGGTCGTAGCTGGCAGCGAGGTTCAACCGGTCGGGCGAGATGTTGACGCCGTCGAGATCGGTGTCGACGACGCCGTCGGCCGGCGTGTTGCTGTCGTAGCGGCCTTCGAGATCGGCATATCCGACCGACAGGCGCAGCCCCTCGATCGGCATGCGGACCGAAAGATTGATCTCGAGGCCCTCGATCTCGACTCGCAGCCGCTGAACGTCGAAGACGTTGCCGGGGTTGAGAATGAGCAGCTGGCCCTTGTCGCTCGACGACCAGAAATAGGTGACGCTCGCGTCGACCGGGCCGCGCCGCAGCTCGACGCCGACCTCGCGATTGTTCGAGACGATCGGGCTGATGTCCAGGAAGGTGTCGATGTCGACATTGGGCGTGCCGATCGCGCGGGTGATGCGGCCGACGTCGGGGACGGTGAAGCCTTCCGCATAGCTCGCATAGGCGCGGAGGCCGCGGATCGGCTCGACGATGACGCCGCCGTTGATCAGCACGTCGTCGAAGTTGGGGCTGCCGCCGGCAACGGCGACCCCTTCGTAGCGGCCGAGCGTGGTCAGGGTGGTCGAGGCGATCGTCCGATAATCGTCGATCTTGATCTCGATATTCTCCCAGCGCGCGCCTCCGGCCAGCCGGACGAGGCCGTCGAACAGGCGCAGGTTGAGCTGCGCGAACGGGGCGAGGCTGCGGAAATTGGTCGGCGGCACATAGACGCGGTCCGTGGCGATCAATTTCTGTTCGGTGCGGTCGAACAAGGCGTCCAGGCCGATCGTCGCAGTCAACGCCTCGATCGCGGGGACGGCGCGCTCATAGCTGAAGCGGGCGCCGATCTTGCGCGAGCGATTCTCGGTCTGGTCGAAAAGCGTGCCGACCGGGGCGATGGTCGGGTCCTGCTGGCTCGGCTGCGGATTGACGTCGGCGCCGAAGGTTTCGCGGGTGCGGCTGAAGAAAATCTGGCTGACGAAATTGCCGCCCCACAGGTCGGTGTCGGTCAGCGACAGCGAGGCGCTTTCGGCGAGATTGGTCGCGGGCAGCAAGGGGGGATCGCCGCGGCGGCTGCTGGTCGGCAGGCCGGTCGCGCGGCTGCCGGCGACCGGAACATAATCATGATTGCCCTCGAGCTCGAAGCGCGAGACGATCAGGTCGAGCCGGGCGCTCGGCGACAGCGCGTAGCCGAACCGGCCGAACAGCGAGACGGCGTCCGAGTCCATCGTCTCGCCCTGGGTCAGATTGATCCCGATCGGCCGCCCTTCGCCGTCATAATATAGGCCGCGCGTCTCATAAGCGGCGCCGACCGATGCGTCGAAGCGGCCGGTGCGATACTGGATGAGGCCGGCCGCCTTGCCGCCGAATCCCGCCGAGCTGAAATCATTGTCGGCTGTGATCTGGACGAGCGCGCGGCCGGTGATTCCTTCCTCACGCGGCGCGCCGACCGTGACCTGATTGACGATGCCGCCGGTCCCGCCAATGCCCTGCAGCGCATTCGAGCCGTAGATCAGCTCCACCCGGTCGACGAAGAAGCCGTCGATGGTGAAGCCGTCGCGGCTGCCGTCGCGCAGCGGCGTCGATTGCGGGATGCCGTTGATCGCGTAGAGCGGCGAGCGGCCGCGCAACGTCTCGCCGGCGCCGGACAATTTCTGCCGGGTCGGCGAGAAGGACGGCGTCAGATTGGCGACCGCATCCGTGACCGAGCCGGAGATCGAGACCTGCTGGGCAAGTGTCTCGGCGTCGATGACGTCGATCGTCAGCGGCAAGGCGGATGGGGGAAGAGCGGTGCGGGCTGCGGTGACGACGATTTCCTGATCGTCGGTTGGCGCCGCCTCATCCTCGGCGGCGGCCAAATCACCGGACTCACCCTCGGGGACCGGCTGGGCGACGGCCGACATGGCCGTGACCATCAGGATTGCCGATAAACTCGAACGCAACATGACGCGCATAAATCCCCCACGGAATGTCCGTGGGCGCCGGCTAGCCTGTCGGGTCTGCTGTTGCAAGTCATTATCAATAGCGCGGATGAGGGCCGCATTCGAGGCAGGGTGCTTCCTGCTGCCGCGTTACATTTGGTGGAATCAGACGCCCGCTGGCATCGGAGCGCTGGCCATTTTGAGCCGGTAGCCGACAGCCGGCTCGTTGACGATCAGGTCCGGATGGGAGGGGTCGCGTTCGAGTTTCTGGCGCAACCCACGGATGGCGACACGCAGATAGTCGATCTGGGCCTCGTGAGCCGGTCCCCAGACCGTGCGGAGCAAATGGCCGTGGCTGAGCACCCGTCCCGGATGCCTGGCCAGCTCGGCGAGCAGGAGAAATTCCTTCGGGGTCAAATGGACGTCCACGCCATCGCGCCGTACCTCGCGCCGGAACAGATCGATGGCGACGCCGTCGATCGCGATCGGCTGCTGGTCGGTGTCGCTGCCAAGCTCGGTCAGGTTCTCGACATAGCGCTCGAGCCGCCGGGACTCGGCGGCGAGCGTCGAAACGAGCTTGCGATCGGCCGTGCCACTGCGGCGCAGCCCTGTTACGGCGACCTTGATCGCCTCGATCGGCGGGGTCACGTCCTGGCCGATCGTGGCGAGCAGGACGGAGCGAACC
>JAYRLF010000512.1:0-2451 GCA_041905385.1 Allosphingosinicella sp. | reverse complement strand
CAACCCACAATGTGTCCCAGGCCGGATTGTGGACGATCATGTCGAACCAGATCAGCCGCGTCGCCGCGAGCGCGGTGAGGGCAGTACCGGCGGTCTGCACGACTTCGGCCTCGATCCGCGGCAGGCGCACGCGGCCCGACGCGAGCAGCCAGCCGAGCGCGAATAGGACCTGGGTGAGAATGACGCGCTCGAGGAAGCCGCGCGCGACATAATCCTCGGGCCCGGAGAGGCCGTAGGCCTGCTTGAACCCAATATAGAGCGCGGCGACGGCAAAGGCGCCGGCAACGGATGCGAGCGCCACCCGCGCGCCGCGCGGCAAGGGCGGCAGCAATTGGCTCAGCCCGGCCAGCAGAAGCGCCGGCAGCGCCAGCGCGAACATGGCGGTTCGCGCGGTCGGGACATCGATCGCGAGCACGGGCTCGCCCGCTATGGCGCCCGCCGCGGCGAGCAGGAGCTCCGGCACCAGCGCCAGCGCGCGCGCGACGGCGACCGCTGCGGCCGTCGTCGCCACCAAGGCGAGGGCTAGGTCGGACAGCCGGCGGGCCGCAAGACCAAGCGCGAGCGCGACGAGCAGCCAGCCGGGGACGATCAGCTCCCGCGGCAGCAGGTCCCACATGGCGGCGCCGGCAAGCAGGGCGGCGGTGGCGCCGGCGACGAACAAGGCCGGGTCGGCGGTGGTCGACGCGGCCCTGTCGCGGTTGCGCCAGACGAGCAGCGCCGGGCCGATCACCAGCAAGCCGAGCAGGACGCCCCAGGCCCAGGCCTCGTGCTGCCCGGGCCGCAGCGCGCGCAGGATCAGGATCGGCGCGGCGAGCCCGACGCAGGCGGTCACCGACCAAAGCGCCTGTCTTCGCCACAGCGCCAATGCGAGGCCCGCTCCGCCGAACAGCAAGGTGATGCCGAGCGCCGCCTCGGGCACGTAGGGGCTGCCCTCCGTCGCCGCCTTGGCGGCGAGCAGCGCCAGAGCGAGGGCGAGAGTGATCGGCGGCCCGAGCCGATATTCGGCGCGCAATGCCGCCAGGGCGATGCTCGCCGCGGCGAGCGCGCCGAACAGCAGCCAGGCCGGGCCGTCGAGATCGGTGCGGGCGACCAGCACGGCGAGCTGGACGATACCGAGCAGCATCGGCTGGATCAGGCCGAGCGCGCGGCCGTCGCCGGGCCGGACCAGCGAGGCGGCGATCGCCAGCAGCACGATGAAGGCGCCGGAGGCGAGCGCGTCCTCGGCCGGCTGGGCGAGCAGATAGGCGCTCCAGACGAAGCTGAGCAGCACCGCCGCCGCCGCCAGCCAGGTCCAGCCGCGCCGCCAGGCGATCAGGAATATGGCAAGGTCGAGCAGGCCGAGATAGGCGAGCAAGGGCACCGCCCCGGCATCGGGATTGCCGACCAGCAGGGGGGTCAGGAAGCCGCCGGCAAGGCCCATCACGGCAGTCGGGGCGCCGTGGCGCAGCGACAGGCCCAAAGCGAGGCCGGTGATCGCCAGCATCGCCCCCGAGGCAGTGACCGTATCGATCAGGCCGTAGAGGACGTGGCTGCCATAAGCGGTCGCGTAGAGCACGGCGACGCCGGCGCCGACCAGCGCCTGGGCGATGCGCGGATCGTCGGCGAGCAGGCGGCCGACCCGTGCATATTCGCCGAGACCGAGCAGGACGAGGCCGAAGGCGGCGGCCGCGATCATCCGCGTCGCCGGCGTGATCAGGCCAACCTCGATCGAATAGCGGATCAGGAAGATGGCGGCGACGACGAGCGCGATGCCGCCGAGCCAGATCAGCAATTTGCCGGCGATCAGCCGTTCGAACATCGCGCCGAGCGATTCCGCGGGGGCCGCAGGCTCCGGCGCCAGGTCGATCGTGATCGACGGCGGCTCTGGCCTGGCGTCAAGCGTCGGCGCGGGTTTCGGCGGCGGCTCTGGCGCGGGCGGCTCGACATAGTCCTCGGGCTGGATATCGGTCGGGAGCAGGGGATCGACCGGCTGCGCTTGGGGCACCCCCGCGGACCCTTCCGGGCCAAGCCGCCGCTCGAGCGCCTCGATCCGCTGCTTGAGGCCGTTGTTCGACGCCCAGAGCACGACGAGCCCGATCAGGAAGATGAGAGTGAGAAACTCCATCGCCGCGCATGACTAGCGCTCGCAGGCGATGATGTCAGGCCCGGAACGTCTATCCGGGCCTTCGCCGGGGAGCGATCAGGGGAGTCGCGCCGCGCTTAAATCCGCGCCAGCGGCACCTGTGTCACATCACCCGCCCAGCCGGCCCGCGCGCGCTGAAGAGCGGCAGCGGCCGCTTGCTCGTCGCCCGCTGCCCTCTGCGCCTGCGCCAGCAGGTAAAGGGCGAGCGGATCGTCCGGCCAGCGCCGCAGCGAGGCCTCGAGCTGGTTGCGGGCGCCGCGATGATCGCCGCGGGCGAGCCGGGCGGCGGCGACGCTGCGCCGCACCGAATTCCTGAAGAGCTTCGGATC
>JAYRLF010000511.1:0-2452 GCA_041905385.1 Allosphingosinicella sp. | reverse complement strand
AAGGTCAGCAGCATGAGGATTTGCGTGCCGAGGCTGAGCTCGATGCCATAGGCCTGCGCGACGAAGATCGACGCGAACGTCATGTACATCATCGAGCCGTCGAGATTGAACGAATAGCCGAGCGGCAGCACGAAGCTGGCGATCCGCGGCGGAACGCCGAACCGGTCGAGCGCTTCGAGCGTGCGCGGATAGGCCGCTTCGGATGAGGCGGTGGAGAATGCGAGCACGATCGGGTCGCGAATGTAGCGGACCAGCAGGCGGGTGCGCTTGCCGACGATCAGGGCGCAGAGTCCGATCAGCAGGGCCCATAGGATGACGAGGCCGAAATAGAAGGTCCCCATGAAATAGCCGAACGTGGCGAGCACGCCGAGCCCGCGCTGCGCGATCGTGGCAGCGACGGCGGCGAAGACGGCAAAGGGGGCGAAGCGCATCACATAGTCGGTGATCTGCAGCATCACCTTGACCAGGCCTTCGAGCGCCCTGACCAGCGGCCGAGCCGGCTCGCCGACGGCGGTGATCGCTACCCCAACGAACAGGGAGAAGACGACGATCTGGAGGATGTCGTTGCTCGCCATCGCGCCGATCATCGACTCGGGGAAAATGTGCGCGACGAAGTTGGCGAACTCGAACGACGATCGGTCGACGCCCACCGTGGCGTCCGCCGGTGGCAGCGGGAGGCCGAGGCCCGTTCCCGGCTGGAAGATGGTGACGAGCACCAGGCCAAGGCTCAGCGACACCAGGCTGGCGCAGATGAACCAGCCCATCGCCTTGATGCCGACCCGCCCGAGCGCCGCGACGTCGCCCATATGGGCGATGCCGACGACGAGGGTCGAGAAGACCAAAGGCGCGATGATCATCTTGATCAGATGGAGGAAGATCGTCGTCAGGATCGAGATGTAGCCGGCTATCGTCGCCAGTTTCTCCTGACCGGCGGGCGTGCCGTCCGCGATCGACGCATTCAACGCCCAGCCGACGAGGATGCCCAGAACCAGGCCGCCAAGGATGTAGTAGGTCAGGCGCTTGGCCACTGGTTCCCCTCCTTTTCTTGCGTGTGCGATGACGAAGCCGATTGCGACCGCTTGGTCAAGTGTGGGGTGGAGCCGCTTCTGCCCTCGCGCGTTCACCGGGACAGCTATGGACGGGAATGGTCGCCGCGTTTCCCTTCAGATGAAGATGTTGGCAGGCTTCCTGGTCGGCCTCGTCGCCGGCCTCGCCGTCAACATGACCCAGCTCGACGGCGCCTGGGTCGATACGATCACCACTTATGTGACGGGCCCGATCGGACAGATCTTCCTGCGCCTGCTCTTCATGCTGGTCCTGCCTTTGCTGTTCTCGGCACTCACCGTCGGCATCGCCGAAATGGGCGACGTTCGCGCGCTGAAGCGGATCGGGCTGAAGACGCTCGTCTTCACCATTCTCTTGTCATCGGTGGCGGTGGTTCTGGCGCTGCTGGTGGCCAATCTGTTCGAGCCGGGCGCCGGCGTCGACCGGACAATGGCCAACCAGCTGCTCGCAGACGCCCGCGGCAATGCGGGCGCGATCGTCTCGAGCGCCGCCGAGCGGCCGACCGGCGTGGAATCCTTCATCAGGATCATTCCGATCAGCGTCATCGGCGCCGCCGCCGAAAATGACGTGCTCGCGGTGATGTTCTTCGCGCTCGTGTTCGGGATCGGGCTGCTGCTCGTCAACACGCCCCAGACCCAGCGCCTCCAGGAAGTGATTGAAGGGGTCTTCCACGTCACGATGCGCCTGATCGGCATCGTCATCCGCCTGGCGCCGCTGGCGATCGCCTGCTTCATGTTCAATCTGGCGGCGGTGTTCGGATGGGAGCTGCTGGTCCGGCTCGGCGCCTATGTCGGTGTCGTCCTGCTCGCGCTCGGCGTGCAGATGTTCGTCGTCTACCCGCTTGCGCTTCGGCTACTCGGCGGCATCTCGCCGTTCGCCTTCTTCCGCGACGTGGAGGAGGCGATGGTGGTTGCTTTCTCCACGGCATCGTCCAACGCCACGCTTCCGACCTCGCTCCGGGTCGCGAAGGACAAGCTGCACCTGCCGTCACGGGTGTCGCGCTTCGTGCTCACGATCGGCGCCACCGCGAACCAGAACGGAACCGCGATCTTCGAAGGGGTCACCGTCCTCTTCCTGGCGCAGTTCTTCGGCGTCGAGCTGACCATCTGGCAGCAAATCTCGGTGCTGCTGGTCTGCATCCTGGGCGGGATCGGCACGGCGGGTGTGCCGGCCGGCTCGCTGCCGGTCGTCGCGCTGATCCTCGCCATGGTCGGCGTGCCGCCCGAAGGAATCGGCCTGGTGCTAGGCGTCGACCGCTTCCTCGACATGTGCCGCACCACGCTCAACGTCACCGGCGATCTCACCGCCGCGGTCGTCATCTCCCGCGGCGAGGCTCAGGATCCCGTCGATATTCCGATCGAGGAGGGGAGCGCCGCCGAGGCGCACC
>JAYRLF010000072.1:0-13558 GCA_041905385.1 Allosphingosinicella sp. | reverse complement strand
ACCGGCCCGCTCACCACCCGGCCTCCCATAGCATATCCCGTCGGAAAGCCGGGTGGGGGAGCGGGCCGGTGCCGCAACCTGCCAAGGATCGTTATTCTCCGCCGCGGTCCGGGTCGCGGTCCCTGCTCAGTTCGTCGACTTCGTGCATGATGCTCTGCAGCGGCGTCTGATTGCCGCCGTCATATTCGCGCCGCGACGGCAGCTTTCCTTCGTTGAGCAGGCTTTCCAGCGCGACCCGGCCGCGGGCGACGCGGCTCTTGATGGTGCCGACCGCGCACCCGCAGATCTCGGCCGCCTCCTCATAGGCGAAGCCGCCCGCGCCGACCAGGATCAGCGCCTCGCGCTGGGGCTGCGGAAGGTGCAGCAAGGCCCGCTGCATGTCGGACAATTCGATATGCCGGTCCTGGCTCGCCGGCGCCGCCAGCAGCTTCGAGGCGGTGATCTCATCCCATTCGCCCTTGAAGCGGGCGCGGCGCATCTGGGAGAGGAACAGGTTCCTCAGGATGATGAAGGTCCAGGCGCGCATGTTGGTGCCGGCCTGGAACCGCTTCCGCGCCGCCCAGGCCTTGAGCAGGGTCTCCTGGACGAGGTCGTCGGCGAGGTCGCGGCTTCCCGACAGCGAGCGGCCGAAGGCGCGCAGGTGCGGAATGACCTGCGCCAACTGATCCTTGAATTCGGGATCGGACAGCGGAATCGGTTCCGCAGCCGCACGAATATCTTCCGCTTCCTCTTCGGCCAGCCGTTCGCTCACTTTTTACCCCTAGTCACGCCACGCACTGGAACCGGCGCGAGCGCGCGCGCGAATGGCCGGCACGAACACTATGTGAGGGCTCAACGCCAGACAAACAACAGAATGAGAAATATGACGACGACCAGGCCCAGGCCCCAGCCGAGCACATAACGGGTCATGTGCGGCGTCGTGCCGGCGCGTGCCCGCGTAGTGCTGATATGCTCGGAGTCCTGATCCATGCCGCTCTGTCCCGGTTCCATTCGTTTCAGGCAGGCAACGCTCGCCCGTCCGGCCGGTTCCGTCTTTCAACCGGCCGAACGATCGAAGCGTCGCGCCTCCTCTACGCGGGAATCGTCGCGGTATCGAAGAACAAGGCCTGGGCGATCGCCGCCTTCACGGTCGACCGCTGGAACGGCTTGGTGATCAGGAAGGTCGGCTCCGGCCGCGCGCCGGTCAGCAGTCGCTCCGGGAAAGCGGTGATGAAGATCACCGGCACCCGGAACTCGCCGAGAATGTCCTTCACCGCATCGATGCCCGAACTGTCGTCCGCCAGCTGGATGTCGGCGAGGACGAGCCCCGGCCGCCGCGCCTTGGCCTGCTGCACCGCTTCGTCGCGGGTGACCGCGACGCCGGTGACGTTATGGCCGAGATCGCGGACGATCGTCTCGATATCCATCGCGATGATCGGCTCGTCCTCGATGATCAGCACGTCGGCACGGGTCTGCCGCTCGATCTCCGCCAGCGCCTCCGAGACGAGCGCCTCGGTCTCCTGCGCGGTCGCACCGATCAGAAAGCCGGCATCTTCCGGCGTAAATCCTTCCATCGCAGTCAACAGCAGGGCCTGGCGCGAGAGCGGCGTGATCCGCTCGAGTCGCGCCCGCGCGATCCCGGCGGGGTCGTTGGGCTCGGCATGGCCGGGCTGCTCCTCGATATTGGCGGACGACCAGATCGCGTGAAAGGTCCGGTAGAGCCCCAGCCGCGGATCCATGTCGCGCGGGAAGGATTCCGGCGAGGCGACGATCGCCTCCAGCGTGGCGCGCACGAAATTGTCGCCATGTGTCTGGCTGCCGGTCAGGGCCCGCGCGTAGCGCCGGAGGAAAGGCAGCTGCGGCTTGAGTTCGTCACCGAGCGACATTCATTACGACTCCTTCACGATCCCGGCGCCCGTTTGACAGCGGCGCCCGTCCGAATGCAACCCCGCGGATCGCCGGGGGCGAGAGCGGCAACGGATGAAAAATGGCCCCGCCCGACTCTTGCGAGGCTGGAACAAACGTCGGAGTTTTTTGTTTCAAAGCCCGCGCGGGCCGATTATCGGAACCGCCGTTCATTGGCGTCTGCAAAGCGGGAAGGCTCGGCTGAATCTCCTTGCAGGCGAGAGACAAACATGCTGCGGGCGCGGCAGCACATGCCGTGATGGGGTAGGCCATTGAGCTTCCAGGACGACAAGGAAAGCCAGCGCAAGCGCAAGCCGACATCCGAAGACCAGGACGAAAAGGCCGCCGAAAGCGGGAGCCGCCGCAAGAAGCGCGGGCCGGTCGACGGCGTCGGCGACGCGCTCCGCTCGGCTTATCAGCGCACGCTCAAGGAAGACATTCCGCCCGAAATGCTCGACCTGCTGGGGAAGCTCGGCTAACGCCGCCGCCATCGACAGCGGGGCGGACCTCCACGTGAGCAGCCAAATTCGCGGCACTGTGGCGACGCGGTGGGAGAATCTCTCCACCGGGCTCAAGATGCTCCTGATCCTGAGCCTGGGCCTGCTTCCGCTCGGCATCATCGCGATCCTCGCCTCGATCGACAATTTGCGCGAGAATCGCAGCCGCGACCGGGTCGAGGCGCAGGCGCTGCTCGCTGTCCACGTCCAGCGCTACATGCTGACCTTGTCGCGCAACGCCTATACGATCCGCGCCGCACGCGACGCGCTGATCGAATCCGACGATCCCAGCGGCATCTGCCGGCGCACGCTTGAGCGCCTCGCCCGGTTATCGGGCGGCGACGGCCGCTTCATACTGTTCGGCGCGGACGCGCGCCCCCGCTGCGCGACCAGCGGCTTCGTTCCGGCGCGCCCGCCTTTCGAGCGCGGCGGCGACACCGGCCACGCGCTGATCACGGCGGGACGCGATCGGCTCCAGATCTTCCTCTACGATCCCGGCGGCACGCTCGAAGGCATTGCCGAATATCCGCGCGCGGCGCTGGCCCAGCTGGTCGGAACGCCCGCCATTGCCGGCGATTTCGCGCTCGAGCTGGTCCAGGGAGATCGCGTCCTGCCGCTGCGCACGATGACGCCCGGCGGCGAGCGGTCGCAGCAGATCCGGGCCGATTTCCCGTTGCCTGACGACAATTATTCGTTGCGCATCCGCACCGCCCAGCCACCGACTGAGCTGAGCGAGCTGCTGAGCATGCTGACCCCGCTGCTGATGTGGCTGTGGGCGTCCCTGGTCGGCTGGATCCTCGTCCAGCGGCTGCTGCTCGGCCCGCTCGGCCGGATCCAGAATGCAGTCGCGGCCTACAAGCCCGGCGACGCCGCGCTCGATCTGCCGCGGATCACCAGCCCGGCCAATGAGATCGGCGCGCTCGGTCAGGCGTTCGACCGGGTGATCCGGACGGTCGCGCGCCACGAGGCCGAGCTCGAGGCGGCCGTCGAGCGCCAGAAGAAGCTGGTCCGCGAGGTCCACCACCGCGTGAAGAACAATCTCCAGGTGGTCGCCTCGCTGCTAAACCTGCATTCGCGCGGATCGAAGAATGAGGATGTCGCGGCCGCCTACGCCTCGATCCAGCGCCGGGTCGACGCGCTCGCCGTCGTCCACCGCAACCATTATGCCGAGCTCGAGGAGAATCGGGGCGTCGCGCTGCGGCCGCTCATCTCCGAGCTCGCCTCCAACCTGCGTGCGACCGCGCCGGCGGACGCGATCGGCATGCAGATCAGACTCGACATCGCTCCCGTCCACACCACCCAGGACGTCGCCGTCTCGGTCGCCTTCCTGGTCACCGAGATCAGCGAGTTCGGCATGCTGTGCGGGGCAAGCCAGGTCTCGATCGCGCTCGACTCCAAGGCGCCGGGTGTCGCCGACCTGGCGATCGAGGTCGACAGCCTTGCCGGCAGTCCGGAATGCGATGCGGCGGTGGCGGAGCGGTTCGAGCGGATCGTCGTCGGCCTCGCCCGGCAATTGCGCTCGACCCTCGAGCGCGACCCCGATCGCGGCCGCTACTCGCTCCAGATCGCGATAATCTGACCGAGGGCGATCGCGGCGCTTGTTCGCGACCGGCGCTTCGTGCCAAGCCTGTAACGAAATCCCCCTTCCCGGAGCGAATATGCGCCTGCCCCTCCTCCTGACCGCCTTGTTCTGCAGCGCCGCGGCGCTGGCCCAGCCGGCCAGCGCGCCGACCGACCGCTGGCATGCCAAGGCGCGCGAAATCTATGCGCGCGCGATCGGATTCCAGACCGTGCAGGGTCGCAACCAGAGCCCGGAGCTGGCCGCCTATCTCGAGCAGCAGTTTCGTGAAGCCGGCTTCACCGACATCACCATCCACCGCCATGACGAGACCGCGGCGCTGGTGCTGCGCTGGCCGGCGGCGCGGCCGTCTGGCCGCAAGGCGATGCTGCTGTTGGCGCCTATGGACGTGGGCGAGGCGCGGCGCGAGGACTGGTCGCGCGATCCGTTCGAGCTTGGCGAGGCCGACGGCTATTTCTACGGCCGCGGCACGCTCGACAACAAGCAGGGCGTCACCGCCATCACCACCGCCTTGCTGCGGCTGCGCGCCGAAGGCTTCCGCCCGAACCGCGACATCATCGTTCTGTTCACCGGCGACGAGGAGACGGCGAGCCGCGGCGCCGACCTCGCCGCGACGCAGTGGCTCGATCCTTCGACGATCGACTTTGCGCTCAACGGGGATGGCGGCGGCGGCGGCTATCTCGCCGACCGCACGCCGCTCGGCTTCAGCATCCAGACCTCCGAGAAGATCTACCAGAGCTTCACCCTGACCGCGACCAATCCGGGCGGCCACAGCTCCCGGCCCCGTCCCGACAATGCGATCTATGCGCTCTCCCATACGCTGCAGCGGCTCGAGGCGCATCGCTTCGAGCCGATGCTGGAACGAGACGACGCGCGGCTATTTCACTCATCGCCTGACCACCGCCGAGCCGGCGCTTGCCGCCGCGATCCGGCGCTGGCTGGCCAATGAGAATGATGGAGAGGCCGCCGATCTGATCGAGGCGTCCCCGACCGAATCGGGGCTCACCCGCACCCGCTGCGTCGCGACCCGGCTCCAGGGCGGCCATGCCGACAATGCGCTGCCGCAACTGGCGCAGGCGACAGTCAATTGCCGGATCTTTCCGGGGGTCGACCCGGCCACCGTGCTCGCGACGCTGCGCGAGCTCGGTGCTCCCGACAATGTCCGGGTGGAGCCGGTCCAGGAGGCGCGGCCGACCGGGCCGTCGCCGCTGCGCCCCGACGTCGTCGCCGCCTACACCGCCGCGGTCCACGCCCGCCACCCGGGTGTCGCCATCGTGCCCGACATGAGCACCGGCGCCACCGACGGCCTCTATTTCCGCCGAGTCGGCGTGCCGGTCTACGGCGTTGCGGGATCCTGGGCTATCGTCCCGGTCGACGAGCGCGCCCATGGCCGCGACGAGCGCCTGCCGGTCCGCGCCTTCTACAATGAGGTCGACCACTGGACCGACATGGTCCGCAGGTTGGCGCGTTAGTTTCCCGCTGACGCGGGACCGGCACCAGCCCGCTCCCCCACCGGCCTCCCAACGACAGTTTACGCTGTGGGAGGCCGGGTGGGGAAGCGGGCTGGTGCCGCAACAACAAGCTAAGGCCTCAGGCCAGAAAGGGCGCGGCGACTTCGGGTGGAACGCGCAGCGGCCGGCCGCTTGCCTTGTCGAGGATCGCCCAGGTCGTGCGGGCGCGGACGCGCGGCTTGCCGTCGTCGCCGACGAATTCGACATGGCGATCGAAGCGGGCGCCGCGCGGCGCCTCGCCGACCCAGGTGCGTCCGATGACGCTCTCGCCGGGGCCGACGGCGCGCAGATAGTCGATCTCGTGGCGGGTCACGACCCAGACATATGTCTCGACATGGGTTGCCGGCGCGACCGCGCGCCAATGCGCGGTCGCCATGTCCTGAATCCAGCGGACCCAGGCGGCATTGTTGACGTGGCCGAGCTCGTCAATGTCCTCCGGCTGCGCCGTGATCCGTTTCTCGAACGGTGTCACTCGGCGCCGTTCTGGGTGAGAATGAAGGCATAGGCCTCCGCCACTTCCCTGAGCCGGGTCCAGCGTCCGGACTGGCCGCCATGGCCGGCGCCCATGTTGATCTTGAGCAGCTGGAGGTTGGTGTCGGTGCGCATCGTCCGCAGCCGCGCCGCCCATTTGGCCGGTTCCCAATAGGTCACGCGCGGATCGTTGAGGCCGCCGGTGATCAGCATCGGCGGATAGGCCTGGGCGCGGACATTGTCATAGGGGCTGTAGCTGCGCAGATATTCGAACACGGTCCGGTCGGTGATCGGATTGCCCCATTCGTTCCACTCGCCCGGCGTCAGCGGCAGGCTTTCGTCGAGCATGGTATTGAGCACGTCGACGAAGGGCACGTCGGCGACGACCGCGCCCCAAAGATCGGGATCGCTGTTGACGACGGCGCCCATCAGCTCGCCGCCGGCCGAGCCGCCCTGGATCGCGATCCGGCCGGCGCGGGTATAATTGGCGGCGATCAGGCCGCGGGCGGCGTCGACGAAATCGTTGAACGTGTTGGTGCGCCGATCGAGCTTGCCGTCGAGATACCATTGGTAGCCCATCTCGTCGCCGCCGCGGATATGGGCGATGGCGAAGGCATAGCCGCGGTCGAGCAGGCTGAAGCGGTTGGTGTTGAAGCCCGGTGGGGTGGCGATGCCATAGGCACCATAAGCGTAGAGGAAGAGCCGGCCCTGGCCGTTGCGCTCGAAGCCGCGGCGATAGACGATCGAGACCGGCAATTGCCGGCCGTCGCGGGTCGGGACGGTGATCCGCTCGGTGACGTAGCGACTGGGATCGTAGCCGGACGGGATCTGCTGGACCTTCAGCGTCTCCATCCTCTGCTCGGCCGGATAATATTGCAGCACGGTCGGCGGCGTGACCATCGAGGCATAGCTCAGCCGATAGCCTTCGGGCGCATATTCCGGATTGGCGCCGAGCGAGACCGTATAGGCCGCCTCCTGGAAGGGGATGCGCCGCTCGCTGCCGTCATAAGAGCGCAGGCGAATCTGGTCGAGGCCTTCGACCCGCTCGCTGATCGCAAGATGGTCGTGGAAGGCCGTGATCCCGCGCAGATAGACCTGGTCGGAGCCGGCGATGACCGTGCGCCATTCGCCAGGGCGCGCGTACGAAGCCTGAGCGAGGCGGAAATTGACGTGATCGTCATTGGTCAGGATCCAGAAGCTGTCACGCCCGGAATCGACCGAATATTGGATATTCGGTCGTCGCCGCGCGATCAGCACCGGCGCCGCGAGCACATTGTCGGCCGGAACGAAGCGGACCTCGTTCGAGCTGTTCTCGCCGGTCGAGATCAGGATGAAGCGCCGGTCCTGGGTGCGGCCGACGCCGACCGTGAAGGCGATATTCTCGGTTTCCTCGTAGAGCGTCCGATCGCCGGCCACGGGTTCGCCGAGCCGGTGGTAGCGGGCGCGGTAGGAGCGCCAATTCTCATTGACCTCGGTGAAGACGACGCCGAGGCTGTCGGCGGTCCAGACCGGCTCGCCGATGCCGACCTCGGTGACCGTCTCGACGTCCCGGCCCGTGGTCAGGTCGCGGATGCGGAGCTGGAAACGCTCCGACCCGTCATCGTCGACCATCACCGCCGCATAGCGGCCGTCGGGGCTGACCTCGAGCGCGCCAAGGCGGAAATATTGCTTGCCTTCGGCTTCCGCGGCCTCGTCGAAGATCACCTGCTCGGCCCGGTCGCCGCCCTGCTCGACCGAGCGGCGGAACCAGGTGCGATATTGGGCGCCGGGGCGGAAGGCCCACCAATATTCATGCCCGCCGTCGCGGACCGGGACCGAGCTGTCGTCCTCGGGGATGCGGCCGCGCATCTCCTGGAACAGGGTCTCGATCAGCGGCCGGTGCGGCGCCATCGCCGCCTCGAAATAGCTGTTCTCCGCACGCAGGTAGGAGAGCACGTCCTCGTCGTCGACGGTCGGATAGGATGGGTCGCGCAGCCAGTTGAAGGGATCCTCGACGCGGATGCCGTGGCGTTCGAAGCTGTGCGGGCGCTGCGCGGCGCGCGGCGGCGGCGGAAGCTGGGTCTGGGCGGTCATGGTCTCGCTTCGGGTCTGGGCTGCGGCAGGGGCGCCTAGCACGAGCAGGGCGGCGAGGAGGAGGCGCATCTTTGATCCTGAGGCAGGTCGCCGGTCTGGCGCGGTGGTTGGAACGCGCTTATCTAGCGGGCGATCTACAGATCGGGAAAGTGCCTTATGTCGACCTACGAAGCCCGCCTCGCCGCCCTGCGTGAACAGTTGAAGGCCGACCGTCTCGACGGCTTTGTCGTGCCGCTCACCGACGAGCATATGAGCGAATATGTCGGCAGCTACGCGCAACGCCTCGCCTGGCTCACCGGCTTCCAGGGCTCGGCCGGCTCGGCAGTGGTGCTTCCCGAGGAAGCGGCGATCTTCGTCGACGGCCGCTACACCTTGCAGGTCCGCGCCCAGGTCGACGGCCAGCATTGGTCCTATCAGTCGGTTCCGGAGACCAGCATCGCCGACTGGCTGCTGGCGCACGCGCCGGAGGGCGGCCGGATCGGCTACGATCCCTGGCTGCACACCAATGATTGGGTGAAGAAGGCGCGCGCCGCGCTCGCCGAGAAGGGCGCGGAGCTGGTCGCGGTCGGCCGCAACCCGATCGACGCGGTCTGGTCCGACCAGCCCGAGCCGTCGCGGGCGCGACTGATCGTCCATCCCGACCAATATGCCGGCAAGTCCTCGGCGGCGAAGCGGCAGGAGATGGCGGACTGGCTGAAGGAGCAGCATGCCGACGCCGCCGTGCTCGCTGCGCTCGATTCGATCGCCTGGACGTTCAACGTCCGCGGCAAGGATGTCGATCATACGCCGGTCGCCCTCTCCTTCGCGCTCGTCCATGACGACGGCACCGCCGACATGTTCGTCGCGTCGGAGAAGATCGGCGACGACGTTCGCCAGCATCTCGGCAACGGCGTGCGCCTGCACGAGCGGCGCGACTTCGAGCCGGCGCTGGCGGCGCTGGCCGGCAAGACCGTCGCGGTCGACCCGGAGCGATCGGTCGCCGCGATTTTCGAGGCGCTCGACAAGGCCGGCGCCAGGATCCTCGCCAAGCGCGATCCGGCGGTCCTGCCCAAGGCGATCAAGAACCGGGTCGAGATTGACGGCCATAAGGCGGCGCAGGCGCGCGACGGCGCGGCCCTCTCCTCCTTCCTCCACTGGCTGTCGATCGAAGCGCCGAAAGGCGGCGTCGACGAGCTCTCCGCGGCGGACCGTCTGCAGCGTTTTCGCCAGCAGTTCGGCGATCTCAGGGACCTCAGCTTCGACACCATCTCCGGCGCCGGCCCCAATGGCGCGATCGTCCATTACCGCGTGACCGAGGAGACCAACCGGCCGATCGAGATGGACTCGCTCTATCTGGTCGATTCCGGCGGCCAATATCCCGACGGCACCACCGACGTCACCCGCACCGTCGCGATCGGCACGCCGACCGCGGAGATGCGCGACCGCTTCACCCGGGTGCTGCAAGGCCATATCGCGGTCAGCCGCGCGCGCTTCCCGGCGGGGACGCGGGGAAGCCAGCTCGACAGCTTCGCCCGCCAGTTCCTCTGGTCGGCCGGGCTCGATTATGCCCACGGCACCGGCCATGGCGTCGGCAGCTTCCTCGCCGTCCACGAAGGCCCGCAGCGCATCTCGCCGGTCGGCAGCAGCCAGTCGGGCGGCGACGAGCCGCTCAGGGCCGGCATGATCCTCTCCAACGAGCCCGGCTATTACAAGACCGGCGAATATGGGATCCGGGTCGAGAATCTGGTCCTGGTCGTCCCGGTCGAGGCGGAGGGCGCCGAGAAGAAACTGCTCGGCTTCGAGACGCTCACCTTCGCGCCGATCGACCGCAATCTGATTGCGGTCGAGATGCTGAGCCCGGCCGAGCGGCAATGGGTCGACGACTATCACCGCGAGGTGCTCGGGATCGTCGGGCCGCAGCTCGAGGGCGAGGCGAAGGCTTGGCTCGAGGCGGCCTGCGCACCGCTGGACTAGCCGTCGATGATCGAGCGTATCGCCGATGGCCGGACTGATCTGGTTTTCGATTGGACGGCTGCTGGCGGCGACCCGCGCGCCTCCGACGTGCGCGGCACCCCAATCGCCCGATGGTGCGCTTATTATGGCGACGTCAGCGCTCTCCGGCATCTGCTCGATCTTGGCGAGACGCTCGAAACACTGGGGCCGAATTTCGATCTGAACGGCGCCGCATTCCACGGCCATTGGCAGCTTTGTCAGTTCCTCATGGAACGCGGCGCCAATCCAAATCGACCCTTGCCCGAGACCGGTGAAGTGCCGCTCCATTCCGCCACCGCCACGCAACGCCCTGCGGCCGAACTCGTCGTTAAAGTCCTGCTCGCCGCGGGCGCCGATCCGAACCAGTCAACAAGGCCCGACCGCGAGACCGGCAGCTTCATGCGCGACTGCCGCACGTGCGGGGAAACGCCGCTCCATCGGGCCGCGGCATTCGGGTCGGAGCAGACGGTCCGAATGCTGATCGAGGCTGGCGCGGCGTTGGATCAGCAAGACGCGACCGGCAACAGCCCCCTCTCTTGGGCGAGCTGGCATCGTCGGCCGAGCGCGATCATGCGCCTGCTGCTCTATCCGCCGCACCAGCTGCATCCCGACGCCCACTGGACGGGCGACCATGGTCACGGACCGAGCGGTCTGGACCGACACCTGATGGGCAAACCGCGAGGTTGATCAGCGCGCCGTCTCGTCCTTGGCGGCGCCTTCCTTCTGGTCTGCGGCCGATCTTGCCTGCGCCTTGCGGCGCCTCAGATTCTCGCGCAGGGCGGCGGCAAGTCGCTGTTTTTTGTCTTCATCGCTCTTGGTCATTGCCCGCCTTGACATTATCTGACCGGAGCGGCCATAGCGCCGCGTCCCCGGACATGGCGATGCTGCCGTAGCTCAGTGGTAGAGCGCATCCTTGGTAAGGCTGAGGTCGTGAGTTCAATCCTCACCGGCAGCACCATCGCCTCCGGCGGGACGAACGAACGCAACAAGAATCGGGATTGCCCTGCCCGGCTCTAGCCGCCGGCGAGCTGATGTTCCTCGACGCCGCGGCGTTCGGCGGCGCGCTGCGCGAACAAGGTCGCAAGCTCGCTGTGGCGCTCTCGCGCCTGGGGAGTGATGGCATGTGCGGCGCGACGCTGCTCCTCGAGAGCCCGCCGGCTATAATAACGCGCGTCCGATTCCATTCAGTCGCCTCCCCTCCCGAATCGGTTGCTTATCACAGGATTCGGGAATCATCGAATCGACTTGCGACTGTCGCAAAATCTCAATGATTCAACCACTCAAGCCCTTTTTCACGACGAGGTCGAGCACCGCCGGATGGAGCGGCCGCGAGAAGGCGCAGCCGACCACCGGGCCGTCGACCCAGACCACGGTCGAGTGGCTTGCCTCGAGCCCGGGCAGCCGCAGCCAGACGTCGTCGCCGACGTGGAGCTCGAGATGAGTCGTGCAGCGAAAGCCGTCGGTCGACAGGTCGGTGATCTGCGCGGTCACGCCCGGCGCACCGCGCTGCCGGATGCCGGCCCCCATATGGACCGGGATGCGGTCGGCGCGACGTCCGCGCGGCGCGCTGCTCGGCGCGGCCGCCGGCTCGAACACCAGTTCGCCGCTCAGCGGCACCGCGCCGCTGTCCGTGCAAGGCAGGCTGCCGGCGAGGAAGTCCATGGCGCCCTCTAGCCCTCGGCCTCGGGAAGCTTGAGCTCCATCGCCGCGGACCAGGCGCGGACGCGTTTGCGCTCCTCGACCGTCATCGGCTTGCCGATCCGCTGATAGAAGGACGGAATATCGTGGCTCGGCGGGCCCTTCAGCTGGACGAGGACCTTCTGCTCGTCGATCGGATGCTCGAACTCGATGCCGAGACGGTTCTCGCCCGCCCAGGCGACGCGGGCGGCGATCGCGACCTTGCCGCGAACGAACACGACGTCGCTGCCGACCGGCGGCAGGTTCGCGCATTCGAGCAAGGCGCCCATGCGCGACAGGTCGCGCAGACGGCAATCGAGCTCGCCAAGCGAGCTCTGCAGCTTGGCCGCCAGCAGCACGCGCGCGCGCGGCGCGACCCGCTTGCCGACATCGGCGCTGGGGATGAAAGGTTCGGCGCCCATCAGTTCATTCTTTCCGTCATCCGCTTCCCATAGCCCCGGGACCGCAAAATTTTGGTAAACTTCGCCTTTCGAAAATGCGGTTTTTTCGCGGGCTGTTGACGCGACCGATGGCCATCCGCATGGCGCCTCTCGATGCGGTTCTTTTCGGACAATGCGGCACCGGCCTGCCCGGAGGCGCTGGCGGCGATCGGCGCCGCCAACCGCCTCGACACCGCCTATGACGGCGATTCCTACAGCCAGCGCCTGAATGCGGCCTTTTCGGCCCTGTTCGAGACCGAGGTCGAAGCGCTCTGGGTCTCGACCGGGACCGCCGCCAACGCGCTCGCGCTCACCGCGCTTTGCCCGCCGCACGGCGCCGTCATCTGCCACCGATACGCCCATATCCAGATCGACGAATGCGGCGCGCCGGAATTCTACACCCACGGCGCCAAGCTGCTGCTCGGCGACGGCGAGGGCGCCAAATTGAGCCCCGAGGGGGTCGAGGCGGTGGCGGCGACGATCCGGCCCGACGTCCACCAGGCCCAGCCGGCGGTACTTTCGATCACCAATGCCACCGAATATGGGCTGGTCTACACGGCCGAGGAGACGGCGGCCCTGGGCAGGGTCGCGAAGGCGCGCGGGCTCGGCTTTCACCTGGACGGCGCGCGCTTCGCCAATGCCGTCGCCAGCCTCGGCTGCGCCCCGGCCGAACTGACCTGGAAAGCCGGCGTCGACATCCTCTCGTTCGGCTTCACCAAGAATGGCGGCCTCAATGCCGAATGCCTGGTCTTCTTCCGGCCCGAGCTGGCCGCGCCGATCCATTTCCGGCGCAAGCGCGCCGGCCATTTGCTGTCCAAGGGCCGCTATCTCGCCGCCCAGATCCTGGCGATGGTCGAGAATGACGTCTGGTTGCGCAACGCGCGCGCCGCCAACGATTCGGCGGCGCGGCTCGCCGAAGCCGCCGGGCCCGACCGCCTGCTGCTCCCCGTCCAGGCGAACGAGGTGTTCGTCCGGGTCACGCCGGAGGAGGCGGCGGCGCTGCGCGCGCAGGGCTTCGACTTCTACGACTGGGGCCCGGGCGAGGCGCGGCTGGTGACCAGTTGGGACAGCGATCCGGCCGAGGTCGACGCGCTCGCCGCGGCGATCAGGGCGCTGTGAGAGCAGATCCGGGCGATACGACAGTCGCGACCATGGAGGAGACCGGATTTCGCGACCCCAAGGTCCTGTTGCCCTTCATCCTGGTCACCCTGATCTGGAGCTCGACCTGGATCGTCATCAAGGACCAGCTCGGCGCCGATCCGGCCACGGCGGTCCCGTCACCCTGGTCGGTCACCTACCGCTTCGCAATCGCGAGCCTGGCGATGTTCGCGATCGCCCTGGCGACGGGCGCCGGCCTGCGGCTCGGGCGGGGCGGCCATGTCTATGCGGCCCTGCTCGGCGTCCCCCAGTTCTTCCTTAATTTCAACCTGGTCTATGCGGCCGAACAGCACGTCA